>NZ_DIAC01000036.1:20960-22895 GCF_002414625.1 Methylophaga sp. UBA5088
AGCCGATTACGATAGTTTTGACGTCAATGTCACGATTGAGGCGGGTAAGGACTTTGCACTCAACGCAGACACCGCTTTCACACCATTTGCCGGTGTTTCTTATCTGCACAGCACACGAGATAGTTTTAATGAGAAGGGGGCAGGTGCAGCCAACCTGAGTGTAGATAAAGAAACCGACGAGAGCTTGTTGACCTCTATTGGTATGTGTTTAAGCCACGATATCCACATGGCGGATAAACGGATTCTTACCCCTTTTGCCAGTATCGCCTATGTGCATGAACATATGGATAGTGTTTCAACACTGAATGCTAATTTTAAAAATATATCTGGATCAAACTTTTCTATCGATGGTCCGGAGCTGGATAATAATCGCTTACAGTTAGCTCTCGGGGTTACCGGGCAGCTGACAGGAAGCACGTCTTTGAATGTCGGTTACACAGGGGAGTTTGCAGACTCCCACCAGAATAACGCCTTATCAGCCACGTTGGATATTGCCTTCTAATGTTATGTTGACTCAATGCTATTGGAACATCTCCTGACAATGACAGTCCAGAATAGTGAGTTGTTACAACCACAAAAGGAGATGGTATGAAACTTAAAACAGCTTTTCTAACGTCATTGTTACTGACATCAACGGCTTTTGCTGCAGATGATATTACGGTGGATATGACCAATTTAAAAACAGGTGAAAGCGTCGGCACCGTTACTATCAGCAGTCATCCTTACGGTACCGTTTTTACACCAGATTTAAAAAACCTGCCAACAGGCATACATGGCTTCCATGTGCATGAGATCGCTTCCTGTGACGCCAAGAAAAAAGACGGTGAATTAGTGCCCGGCGGTGCAGCTGGTAGTCATTATGATCCTTCCGAGACAGGCCAACACGCTGAACCATGGAGTTTTGAAGGTCACAAAGGTGATCTGCCAGCGTTATATGTTGATGAGAATGGTGATGCCACCTTACCGGTATTATCACCAAAACTTAAATTAAAAGAGTTACATAACCGCTCATTGATGATTCATGAAAACGGTGATAATTACTCCGATAATCCCAAGCCTTTAGGCGGCGGTGGCGCTCGTCTGGTATGTGGTGTTATCCACTAAACATCTAATAGGAACCCGCAATTAAGCGGGTTCTTTTTATCCATATAAAACATAGTTTACCGCTCGATGCTGAAGTCGTTTGGTATAACTCTCGTTGTCTCTTTCACTTTTAACATAGCAATTTTACTATGCCACTCAACACCAAGTTGTGAGCAAGTAATGTATGTAGTTGATATAGTAAATAAATAAGACATTAACGAGGTTCTCATGAGTAATCATCAAATCAATATTATGTTGAAATACATGAGAGCCAGTATGTATAGCTTATTCATACTATTATTTTTTCTGGGTAGTTACTTTCTCTATTTGATGGTGCAGTCATTCCATCACTTGAATGACAATGCGATTTCATCATCCCGAACTGTTTCCGACAGTGTTTTTTACAATGAGCGTGAAAGTTTAGGAAAAGTGGTTTATGACTACAGCTTCTGGAATGATGCGGCTGAGGCGCTTTCTGGTGTTGATGATGCATCATATTACGAAGATAACTTTGATAGTGATTATTTATTCAATACCTTTACTATTAACCAAGTCATCATCTATGAACACGACGGCAATCTAAAAGACAGTATCGTAAACGGCGTAAGAGAGGAGCTTAGTAGCTCGGTTTATACTGAGCCTGCTTTTGCACGGATGTTTGATCAAGCCATACAAACCGATTACGAATCGCCTGAGCCTATCACGTCGTATATCAGTATTCATGGTCAAATTCATGTTATCGCTGCATCAGTCATTGTGGCAGATAAACAAACAGACCAACTCAAAACAGGTGAGCTTTATGGTGTCTTAATGATGACTCGTAAGTTAGATCGGGCTCTCCTGACAAAATGG
>NZ_DIAC01000036.1:22994-25094 GCF_002414625.1 Methylophaga sp. UBA5088
GAAGTTAGATCAGGCTCTCCTGACAAAATGGGATAAACAGTTTCATTTACATGACCTCACTATCCAAGCCACCAATAGCCCATTGAAAAAAAACTATATCGCTAAAGATATTAAAGATATCGATGGGAATGTTATTGGCCATGCTACATGGAAGCCTCACCAGCCAGGAAAGCAGTATATCACTGAGATATTGCCTATTACGGGTGTCATCGTTTTGTGTGTGATTATTATCCTGATTGTATTTTCTACCTTCATGAATAAATACATCAGGCACATCAGGCTGGCTGCCCAGCAGCTCGAAAATAACCGGGATGAGTTACGGAAATTGGCTCATTATGATTCAGTCACTAACTTACCTAATCGGTTGTTAGGTATGGACAGGCTTGAACAGGCGATTCTGGCTTCATCACGCTATGACAGCTACACAGCATTATTGTTTATTGATCTTGATGGGTTTAAAGAGGTTAATGATACACAGGGACATGATGTCGGGGATCAATTGTTATATGAAATCGGTAAACGCTTGTTGTCTTGTGTAAGAGAAGGGATTGATACTGTTTCTCGTTTGGGTGGTGATGAATTTATCGTGACCCTCACACAGTTACAAAGTAAATCAGATGCCATCAATGTGGCTGAGGATATTCTGGCGTTAATTCAGAAAGAGTTATTTATTGGTGATGTGACCCTTGCCATCTCAGCCAGCATTGGTGTGGTTATCAGCCAGGGGAATAGTCTTGATGCCAAACAAATGATTAAAACTGCTGATATCGCGATGTATAAGGCTAAATTGGCTGGAAAAAATCAATTTGTCGTGTTTGAAGAGAATAAGCAAAGCTGAAACAGTGATAGAGTCTTAATTTAATAAACTAAAAAACATAATTGAAAAGAGGCCTTTTCAGTCACGTTTTAAAGACTGTCTTATTATGTGATAGTCATCATTTTTAATGACCCTGATGATCACAGCACCTACTCATGGGAAAGTAATGACGAATCAAAATAGTGCTCGCGTGGCATTAGTGACCGGCTCAACATCTGGTATAGGCAGAGCGATTGCTCAACGTTTGGCTGATGAAGGTTACACCGTGGCTATACACTCTAAAAATTCAGTTGACGAGGGGAAATTATTCGCCAGTCAGCTAAAGAAAGCCTCTTATTTTCAAGCTGATCTGGCAGACCAAAAGCAAACCAAAGGTTTAATAGAGGCCGTGCTGGCAGCGTTCGGCCGGTTGGACGTATTAGTTAATAATGCGGGTATCAATGCCATGATTCCGCATAAAGATCTGAAGCAAGCCGACGCCGATGTTTGGCGTGATTTATATGAAGTGAATGTTATAGCGCCTTGGGTGTTAATCGCTGAAGCAGAGTCTGCCTTGAGGGCTTCCGCTTCTGACGCTTGTCCTAGTTGTATTGTTAATATTAGTTCTCACGCGGGCGTCAGGCCAAAAGGGGCGTCGATTCCGTATGCTGCGTCAAAAGCGGCGTTAAATCACATGACAAAACTGCTCGCGCTAAATTTATCTCCGGCTATTCGAGTGAATGCTATTGCCCCTGGTTTAGTCGATACACCCATGACAGCGTCTTGGCTGGATGCACAGTCATTATGGAAAGAGAAGTCGCCTATGCAGCGAGGTGCCAGCCCAGAAGATATTGCGCATATAGCGGCTATGATCATTTCCAGCACCTACCTGACCGGCGAAATCGTGTTATGTGATGGTGGTTTGAATCTGACTTAGCTTGTTTTGGATGCAACAAGCACATAAACCAGTATAAAAATGCATCAAACTGAACTGATTCACAAGCCTGCCAATGCATGATTGAATAGCTAGGTTATCAATTAAGGAGAGATTAAGTGATTGTGATTTATGGTATCAAAGAAAAGCTGAATCCAATCAAGATGCAACTGTCGGATGTTATCCATTCTTGTATGCAATCGGTACTTGGTTTGCCTGAGGATAAACGAGCACATCGCTTTATTCCGATGGATAAAGAGGATTTCTTTTATCCCGGCGGCAGGAGTGATGACTATACCGTCATCGAAATACATATGATGTCAGGGCGAAAACCAGACACGCAGAAACAACTTATCAGGTCTTTATTTTG
>NZ_DIAC01000036.1:25165-25468 GCF_002414625.1 Methylophaga sp. UBA5088
GACACGCAGAAACAACTTATCAAGTCTTTATTTTGTGAAATAGAAGGACAACTGGCCATTTCGCCTAATGATATTGAAATTACCATTCATGAGCAGGCGCCTTATCAGTGGGGATTCAGAGGAATGACAGGCGATGAAGCCAAGGATCTGAAGTATAAGCTTAATGTGTAAATGGAACAGATCCAGATTTAATAAGGTATTACTGTGAAACATAAAATTGCACTGTATGGTGCCGGCAATGTGGGAGCGACCACGGCGCAATGGTTGGCTCAGAAAGAATTAGGCGATATTGTTTTATTTGAT
>NZ_DIAC01000036.1:25631-32973 GCF_002414625.1 Methylophaga sp. UBA5088
TAGGCGATATTGTTTTATTTGATATCAATGAGAGTCTGGCAGAAGGTAAAGCTTTAGATTTAATGCAAGCAGGGCCTGCAGCGGGGTTTGATTGCTCTATCTTAGGGAGTGATAATCCTGACATTATTGCTGATGCCGATATTGTTGTAGTGTCAGCAGGTGTGCCCCGTCGCAAAAATCCGCAGACGGGCAAATATCCAGGTCGTGACGAACTTATCAAAATTAACCAAGCTGTCATTGAGCAGGCTTCAGCACATATTAAAAACCTCGCTCCTGACGCTATTGTGATTATGGTGACCAATCCGATTGAAGCGATGTGTCATGTCGTGAAACAGATCACTGGATTTCCTAGTGAACGCATTATTGGACAGGCTGGTGCTTTAGATACCACACGCTACAAAACCTTTATCGCAATGGAATTAGGTGTCAGTGTGAAAGATGTCAATGGCATGGTTATCGGTGGGCATGGTGATGCAATGGTGCCACTACCAACTCACACTACGATTTCAGGTATACCCATTTTAGAATTAATTCATGAAGACCGGCTGGAGCAGATCATTCACAGAACCGCCCATGGTGGAGGTGAGATTGTGAATTTACTCGGTTATAGCAGTTACTACGCGCCGGCCGCAGCGACAGCATTAACAGTGGAATCAATACTTCGTGATCAGCGAAGATTGATTCCCAGTGCAGTGTTAACCCATGGGGAGTATGGCTATAACGATTTATTTATCGGGCTACCTGCTATCTTAGGTAAAAATGGAGTAGAGGCCATTGTCGAACTCAATTTGACTGATAAAGAAAAAATGAAACTGCAGCACTCAGTCGAAAGTGTAAAAGACGTGGTGAACCTTTTAGGTTATTGATGCTGGATATTACAAGCCACTCACTCTAGGCTGATTAAGCCTGATAAATACTGATAGAATTCGCTGTTTTTAATTCGAGACCAAATATGGCTTCTTCTCCCTATGTCACTGCAGAAGGTTATGCTTTGCTTAATCAAGAACTCACGGAACGTTGGGCTCGGCGTCGTGATGTGGTTAAAGCATTGTCTGCCGCAGCAGCAGAAGGGGACCGCTCTGAAAATGCAGAATATATCTATCGTAAAAAAGAATTACGTGAGATCGATCGCCGTATTCGTTACCTGCAAAAAAGGCTGCCTGATTTAAAAGTCGTGGATCAAGCACCGGATAATCAGTCACAGATTTTTTTTGCCGCCTGGGTAACGGTCGAGACAGAGGCCGGTGATGAAAAAGAATATCGCATTGTCGGGCCCGATGAGATTGATGCCTCAAAAGGTTATATCAGTATCGACTCGCCATTAGCTCGTCAGTTATTGGGTAAAACGCTGGATGATGAAGTCGTGATAGAGGTCGCAGGTCAGAAAAAAGTCTACTTTGTCTTGGCTATCCGTTATTCCTAATATCTGCTGTTTTTTTATCTGCATCTAGTATCCGTTATTTCAGGTTTTTGTTTTTTCTTGCATCATTCAATCATTGGCAATATGATACGATATATCATTAATTGTGAGGTTGAGATGAAAGATAATATCGCTATCGCCTGTTCAGGGCTTTGTCTGGTGCACTGCTTAGCGACACCGATAATCATTAGTTTGGCTTTATTTGGCGCTGCAAGCAGCTCATTTGAATCACCGTGGGTGCATTTATTGTTGTTGATCCCCGTCATCATTTTAGCGCTGTTGAGTTTGCCATTTTCATATATACAACACGGTAGTTATTTACCCATGATCTTAGTGAGCTTGGGCATTAGCGCCTTAGTTTCAACATTTTTCTTACCAGAATATTATGAGTTTTGGATCACCGTCCCGGCAGCACTTTTCATTATGAGTGGGCACTTCTGGAATCGCCAATTAACTACAAAAAACGTGCAGATGATGGAGCCTAGCAATGGATGAGAAAGCACTAATGGCCATGTCAGAAGATGACTATATGAATGAAGAACAATTAGCTTTCTTTGATGCCAGATTGCTTCAATTACGACAAGAGACACTAGACGAAATTGAAGCGTCAAAGCAAGACATCAACTATGGCAGAGTCAGCGATGTGTCTGATAGAGCCACACTCGAAGAAGAGGCGCAGATAGCATTAAGACTGGCAGACCGTAAACGTCAGCTTATTCCTAAAATTGATAAAGCCCGGCAGCGAATACGTCAAGGAGAGTATGGCTATTGTCTGGAAAGCGGTGATCCTATTGGTATAAAACGCTTACTGATTAGGCCCACAGCGGAATACAGCACGGATATCAAGAACATAAATGAAAAAAGAGAACGACGTTATGAAGACAAACGATAATCGACTGCCGGTAACTGTTTTATCTGGTTTTTTAGGGGCAGGTAAAACGACCGTACTCAACCACATTCTGAATAATCGTGAAGGTAGAAAAGTGGCGGTTATTGTGAATGATATGAGTGAAATCAATATTGATGCACAACAGCTTAACAATGAAGTTGATTTCAATCGTGCTGAAGAAAAGCTGATGGAAATGAGTAACGGCTGCATCTGCTGTACTTTACGTGAAGATTTGTTGATTGAAGTCAAACGTCTGGCAGATGAAGGCCGTTTTGATTATCTCGTGATTGAATCAACTGGCATTTCAGAACCCTTACCCGTAGCAGAAACATTCACGTTTGCGGATGAAGAGGGTGATAGTCTCTCTACCATAGCTCGTCTCGATACCATGGTCACGGTGGTCGATGCTATCAACTTTTTGAAAGATTTTCGTGAAGCTGAACTTCTTCAAGATAAAGGTAAGCATCTCGGTGAGGAAGATATGCGCAGTGTGGCCGATCTGCTGATTGAGCAGGTTGAGTTTTGTGATGTCATTCTTGTTAGCAAGACTGACTTATGCAAAAAAGAGGATCTGGAAGAGTTAACTTCCATATTGAGAAGTCTGAACACACAAGCAGATATCATTCCCTTACAGCACGGAAAAGTGTCGCTGGACAAAGTCTTGGCTACGCATAAGTTTGATTTTGAGAAAGCCTCACAAGCACCAGGCTGGTTAAAAGAGGCCAGGGGTGAGCACGTACCTGAAACCGAAGAGTATGGCATCAGTAGTTTTTCATATGTTGCACGTAAGCCATTTCATCCTGAGAAGTTTTATCTGTTTTTGCATCAGGATTGGCCTGACGGTAAGTTGATTCGTTCCAAAGGCTATTTCTGGTTAGCCAGCCGTCCACAATTTGCAGGTCACTGGAGTCAAGCTGGTGGTATTGCTCATCACGGTTTTGCTGGCATGTTTTGGAAAGCCGTGCCAGAAGATCGCTGGCCTGAAGATGAAGAGTCTAGAGAAGTCATCATGGAACATTGGCAAGAACCATTTGGTGACATGCGTCAGGAGTTAGTCTTTATTGGCCAGAACCTGAATGAGTCACAAGTTAAAGAGCAGCTTGATGCCTGCTTATTAACAGATGAGGAACTGCTCGCAGGCAAAGCTCTATGGCAGACATTACCTGATCCTTTTCCTTCATGGCAATCACAATGACAGCATTAGCAATCAACAAAACCGAATCAATTAATCACATCAAGTATGCATCAGATACCATTGATTTAGCAGATATTTATGATCAGTTCGTGAATCTGGTTGTTTGGCAAAGACAACTGAATGCGGCCATAACAGAAGATGTGTCCGCTTTACTCAATACCCACACCAGCTTTGCATTCCGAGCGGTACTTAAACCCTCTGAAGTTCATGAATGGTTGAGAGGCTCTTTAAAGCAGCAGGCATACACTGCTTTAGAAAATGACATCGCCTCCATAGCGGAAATCTTTGCAGACTTATTTGATTTGAGTCATGTAGGCTTGCGACTGGAGTTATTGAATAAAACAATGTGTCCACGCTTTCATGTTGATAAATTAATGTGTCGTTTGGTATCCACTTATGCAGGAAATACCACGCAGTGGTTAACTGAAGATAATGTTGACAGAACGAAGCTGGGTGCTGGAGCCAATGGTCTGCCAGATGAAACGTCGGGCATATATATCAACGAAGAAGCGATTCAACAGGCTTCTCCTGGTGATGTTTTATTGATGAAAGGGCAGGCATGGCCGAACTCATCATTGCCAGCACTGGTGCATCGATCGCCATCGGCTTCGGCCCTTTCACCACGTTTACTGCTCGGTATAGACTTTGCCTGAGCGAGGAATACTAGTGATTTTATATGGTGCATTACAGAGTGGATGGGTTAACTGTTAAAATTCCGTTATCATTAGTCGCTCATCAATGATGATAGCGAGTGATGAACCTTACTCTCCAAAGTGACGATATGGATACAAAAAAAGCAATTAATCAAGCCGAAAAAAGTTGTATTGAACATGGAGGCAAGCTAACACCCAAGCGTAAGGTGGTCCTGGAGCTTTTACTAGAAAACGCTCAGCCACAGTCAGCCTATGAACTTGCTGATTTGTATCAACGTAAAATGGGTGAAAAAATACCAGCTATGTCAGTGTACAGAATGCTGGAATTTCTTATTGAGCAAGGCTTAGTGCATAAGTTGGCTTCAACGAATAAGTTTCTGGCCTGCTCACACATCACGTGTAATCACAAACACGAAACACCGCAGTTTCTGATTTGTGACAATTGCCAATCCGTGAGTGAAGTGGGTATTGATACCAAGCTGATAGAAGCCTTGGAAAAAAGCATTCAACAGAATCATTTCCAGCTTAATAGCCCACAGTTAGAACTTCACGGCTTGTGTGAAAACTGCCAAACCAAATAAAACCCAGAAAGACTGGGTTTTATTTGGTGTACATAATGATATGATACATCACTATTTTACGATTGATTCTCATTAAAAACTACCTCGAGGAACCGAATTAGACATGCTAGAAGTCAGTAATTTAAACAAGTTTTATGGAAAAAATCATGCGGTTAATGATTTAAATTTTACTGTCGCTTCAGGTGAAATTCTATGTCTTCTTGGAGCAAACGGTGCAGGAAAAACAACTACACTCAATATGTTACTGGGTTTTATTAAACCTGATTCTGGTAGTGCTGTTTTAGATGGACTGGATATGTATCACCAGCGATCGGCTTGCCGCGAACAGATGATGTATATCCCAGAAAATGTGCATCTCTATCCTAATTTCACTGCAATAGAAAATATCGCCTATCTAGCTGAACTCGCCAAAATGCGTGTCAGTGATGGTGAGATTAAAGATGTTCTAATCAGAACTGGCATCACAGAAAATCAACTTGATCGCAAAGTTGGCAGCTTCTCTAAAGGCATGCGCCAAAAAGTGGCTATTGCCTTTGCTTTACTCAAGCACGCCAAACTGGTGTTGATGGACGAACCCACTTCAGGCCTTGATCCTGTCGCAACACAAGAGTTTATCGATGTGGTTAACACCATTAAAGAACGGGGCACAGCGGTATTGATTGTGACGCATGACTTGCTCTGTGCACATCAGCTATCTGATCACATCGGCATTATGAGTCAGGGGCAGTTAAAACAATTCATAAAAAACGAACAACTGACGTTACCTGATCTAACAGAACACTATTTCAACCAATTTTCAGCTTAAAGGTTTTACTGTGAAAAAAAACCTTATAACCAGCCTCGTCTTATCAGCATTATTTCCTGTCGGAGTCTTGGCTGATGAGAGCTCATCGGCAACAATTTCTCCCATGATTGTGGTGGGCGATGCGCCAGATTATAGCGATACGAATTTAGCAGGGTCTGTCGATAGTATTTCACGTGAGGAATTGGCTCAAAGTCACATCAATAACACGATGGAATTATTCACCAAAGTCCCCGGCGTTTATTTTGCTCGTTATAACCAAGGCATTATTAATACCGATATCGGTATACGTGGATTTGCTGCTGAAGGTTCATCACCACATGCTAAGTTACTGATTGATGGTATCCCTACCAATTTACACAATGGTTACAGTGAAATGGATCAGTTATTTCCTGGAGATATCAGTAATATCACCGTCTTCAAAGGCACCAGTGATCCACGTTATGGTTTGTTGAATGTTGCTGGTAATTACAACATCGAAACACGTTCAGATTTAGGGCGTGAAGTACAAGTTACTGCAGGCAGTTATAACGCGCGTGAAGTACAAGCCTATGCGGGAGAACAAACCGGAAAGTTGAGACATAATTATTTCTTTGGTTACCGTCAATCTGATGGTTATCGTGATAATTTTGAGCTGGATAAATATTCTGTCTCTGGTCGTTGGTTTTATGATTTTTCAGATGATACCTCCTTAGGCTTGATTGTTCGTGCGTCAGACTATGATGCCGATGCCCCAGGCTACTTAACGCAAGAAGAGGCTAGAAAACACCCAACTCGCTCAGCAAGCTATGCCAGACAAGATGGTGGTGATAAAAACACACAATCCTATAGTTTGCACTTTGACCATGCTTTTTCCGATAGTGTGGACTGGTCGTTAAAGTCCTACTTTAATCATTATGAAAGAGAGCGTTGGGTCAGATTTACTGCAGGTAACTCCTTACAAAATCGTTATGATGATCAAGATCATTATGGCGTTATTTCTTCTCTTAACTGGCAGTTAAACCGTGATTGGACACTGAACTGGGGAGTGAATGTAGAGAAACAGAAGGTCATCGAGCAACGATTTGGCACAGTTAATAACGCTCGGCAACGTGATAACTCAAATGTACTCAGAGATTATGAGTTCGATTTTATCAACTATGGTAGTTATTTAGAGCTAGCCAATACACCATTAGATTGGTTTGCCTGGAATGTGGCAATTCGAGCAGACAGATTTACTGGTGATGGTAAATTTGCCGGTACGAAGAGAGATATTTATGATTTTGGCACCATCATGCAGCCAAAATTAAACTTGTTCTTTTACCCATCAGACAGCGTTACCGTATTTGCAAACTATGGCAGAAGTTTCCAAACGCCAACGAGTGCAGCAGCCTATACCGCAGGTGATCGCTCGGAGCGTGATGTTTCGTTGAATGATGGCTGGGAAGTGGGCACTAAGTGGTTGGCACTCGATAGTCTGGAATTACGTTTATCGTATTGGCAACAGAAAGCCAGTGATGAATATGTCACCATTGACAATACCTCACAAAATGTTGGTGAAACCATGCGAAAAGGTCTGGACTTTGGCTTTAATTGGGGAGTAACTGACCTCGTCACGCTTTGGGGTAATTTTACTACTGCGGATTCTGAGATTCGTACAGAAGGTGAGAATAAGGGGAATGAATTACGTAGTATTCCTTCTTACACTGCCTCGATGGGAGTGAGTTATCAAGTGACCCCAGCCGTTACTTGGCGAGTGCATTATGATGCTCAGGCTAGCGCTTATGTAAATGAAGCCAATGATGGAGGCAAGTACGGTAAGT
>NZ_DIAC01000036.1:33062-36100 GCF_002414625.1 Methylophaga sp. UBA5088
AAGTACGGTAAGTTTAATCTGGTTAATACCAGTGTTGACTACGACGCTGGCTGGGGAACGATTAATCTGCAAGTGAATAATTTGTTCAACGAATATTATGAATATGTCTATGATAATTCTCAGAATGGTTCAGACATTATTTATTCTCCTGGTGACGGTATCAATGCCTCTGTTTCTGTCCTGTATCGCTTTTAATGGGTGTGGACATGCTTTTTACGATAGCGCGTCACGAATTAGTGGAGCAATGGCGTCATAAAACGCTGAAAATTTTATTACCCCTGATGCTTATGTTGACTGTGCTAGTGGCTTTTAGCCACTGGCAACAGCAGCAAGATTTTATTGCCGTACAAAAACAGTGGCAGGAAACCAATGATGCCGAGTGGGAAGCTCAGCCGGACCGTCACCCGCACCGAGCTGCACATTATGGTGCCATGGTGTTTCGAGTTATCTCACCATTAAGTTTCATTGATGCTGGTGTAAACCCTTTTGTGGGTAATGTGTTGTTTTTGGAAGCACATCGACAAAACAGCAGTCAGTTTAAGCAATATTTAAGTAGCCATAGCTATATGCAGTTGGGTTATTTATCCGGCGCAACGCTGATATTGGTCGTCTGGCCTTTAGTGCTGATTGCGTTAGCTTATAAAAGTATCAGTGGTGAGCGTCAGCAGGGCACATTAAGACAGGTAATTGCGCTTGGCGTCAGTTTTCGTCAACTGATTGTCGGCAAAGCATTAGCGTTCTTATTTATTTCACTACTTTTTCTGGCACTGGTCTTTTCTGTGGCCGCATTGTTTTTGGTGCTGGGCGAGGCAAGTGGCGATGTTTATGCACGCTTTGCCATGTTATTTGCACTGTATTTTCTGTATTGCATGATATGGATCGGTCTGATTTTATTGGTATCGACATTAGCACAAGGGAATAATCAGAGCCTATCCTCATCTCTATTACTGTGGCTGGTGATGGTAGTGGTGTTACCAAAGCTAGCTTATGCGGTAGCAGAGTGGCGTTATCCTTTACCGGATAAAGCAGTGTTTGATATTCAAACAACACAAGCTGTTGCCAAAGTCGGGGACTCTCACGATCCTGATGATCCGTATTTCAATGATTTCCGAGAGAAAGCACTACAAGCATATGGCGTTGATCGTGTTGAAGACTTGCCTGTGAATTGGAAGGGATTGTTGATGCAGGAAGGTGAGAGAATAACCAGTGAAGTCTTTGAGCAGCAATATGAGCAGCTTTTAGCTCAGATAGCCAAACAAAATGCCTGGGTTTCTGGTTTGTCCCTAATATCGCCTTACCTGGTAACGAGTCGACTATCCAACCAACTCAGTGGTACCAGTTATGAGCATATCAGAGAGTTCGAACAAGCAGCTGAAGCCTACCGTTATCAATTAATTCAGTCTTTGAATGATATCCATATCCATGAAGTCGATCTGGCTAAGGACCGTGAGACACGTATATCTCAGTCACATTGGTCTGAACTGGCCAAGTTTGATTATGAAGCGACGAAGTTAAAACAAGAATGGCCAACCATGGCCGCTTCTGTTGCCGTTATTATGGTTTGGTTCCTGTGTTTGTTGGCGGCCATTACTCTTACCAGACCGAAGGTGAGTCTATGAATCTGTTTGCTATTGAAATGAAACTGTTTTGGGCGAACAGGCTAAATAAATGGTTGTTGTTGACCTATCTTGTTGCAGGCGTTGTTGCCATTAGTCTAAGTCAGGTCACCTATGAGCGTGAATTAGAGCATTATCAGTTGGCTGAAACTTTTTATCAGAATGAGATTGAGCACTATCAAGAGCAGTTTGATAAACAACAATTACAGCTTGGCTATATGGGCTATTACTTATTTCATCCTGTTGCTCAGCTACCGCAGGCATGGTCAGCCTTGTTTCGGGGGGAACGTGATGAGTCTGCCAATCATTTACGTGTCAGATTGTTAGGTCTACAGAGTCAGGTGAATGCTAACGCGCTTGGCAATACTGACGCTCAGCGTTTTGGTCAATTTGATTTATCCTTTTTATGGTTATACCTGATGCCACTATTGATTGGTGCAATGACTATTAATCTATTGGCCGATGAAAAAAGTAGCGGTCGCTGGCCAATGTTAGTGGCTCAGGTATCGAAGGGTACACAGTTAATTTTCAGAAAGATGGCTGTACCCGCTTTGATGGTATTGACCGTCAATATGACTTTATTGGTGTTAGCCACATGGATGACATCGGTCACAATAGATAGCAGTTGGTTGGCAGTCTTACTACAAGTTGTTTTGTATCAACTGTGTTGGTGGCTGATTTGTGGCTGGATTGTATTTTTGAATAAAGAAGCCAGTTTCAATTATCTGTCACTCATTAGTATTTGGCTGGTGTTTACATTTATTGTGCCGGGTATGGCTTATCTCTATCAAATTCAACAACAAGAAGCTGGGAAAGATGCAGCGATCGTGTTTGAGCAGCGTCAATATATGAATGATAGCTGGGATAAAGATAAGAAAGCTGACTTTGAGGCTTATCTCGCGAAGTTTCCACAATGGACGCCTACCGCCCCGTTGGGTGATGAATTTGACTGGCGTTGGTATTACGGGCAGCAGCAGATGAGTGATGTCGTGGTTAGTGATCTAGTCGAAAAACGTTACCAGAGTCAGTTAGCCAGTCACCAGCAAGGCCAGGCTTTTTCATGGTTTTCCCCAGTAATGACAATGCAATACAGTTTTAATCGCTTGGCGAATAGCGATATGTTGGCGAATGTTGATTTCAATCAGCAAGTTGCAGAGTATCAACAGTCATTACGTGATTTCTTCTGGTCATTTTATTTCTTCGATACCGCTTTTGAAAAAACAGATTTTGCTGATATCCCCAGTTTTAATTACCAGCCTGATAATGCTGTATTTATCTGGCAGGGTTCTCTGAAACTGTTGTTACTGAGTTTGGTGTTTGGGGTGTTACTGTGGCGCAAGGTAAGCGTTTTTCATGAACGCTGACACCATGCAGCCAATTCCGACAAATATCATCACCGGTTTTTTGGGCGTAGGGAAAACG
>NZ_DIAC01000036.1:36161-37313 GCF_002414625.1 Methylophaga sp. UBA5088
CATCACCGGTTTTTTGGGAGTAGGGAAAACAACGGCGATTATGTCCTTACTCAAGAAAAAGCCAGAAACTGAGAGGTGGGCCGTTCTGGTGAATGAGTTTGGCGAGGTGGGGCTGGATAAAGCGTTGCTATCGTCAGATTCTTCAGAATCTGATGGCTTAATTATCAAAGAAGTACCGGGCGGATGCATGTGCTGCACGGCAGGCTTACCTGTCACCGTAGCGTTAAATCAGATCCTACGGGAAGTGCAGCCAGATAGGTTATTGATTGAACCTAGTGGCCTCGGTCATCCTAAAGAAGTATTGGATATCCTCACAAGCAGGCAATATCGAGACTGGATTGATTTAGCGGCGACCATTACCTTAGTCGATGCTCGTCATTTTAGTGATGAGCGTTACATCACTCATGAGATATTTGTGCAGCAATTAGAAGTGGCCGATCTGATTGTCGTGAATAAGTATGATGATCAGCAACAAGCAGACTTAGTATCGATGCAGAATTTTCTCCATAAGTTCGAGTCTCATAGCACACCTACGCATCATACAGAGTGGGGCGAGCTATCACTCTCATTTCTGGATAGGCCTTCTTCATTCAAACGTGCTGTTTGGCAAAAGGTGCCTGAGCCCAGACAGGACCAGAAAATTAGCCAACAACAGGCTGAAAGTGGCCTTGATGTTTATGAACATCAAGACGATGGTTGGCAAAGCCTTGGTTTTCGTTTCGATAATACGTATCAATTCGATGAGTCGGCCTTATTACAGTTTTGCCGTGAATCGGAAGTTGAACGGCTCAAAGCGGTTGTCAGTACCGAGATGGGCACACTTTTTATCAATCAGGTCTACACTGAGCTTCATTTTAGCCAAAACTCGGTGCCAGTGAAGGAGAGCCTGATCGAGTTTATTAGTACTAGGCCGTTGTCACCAGTGGCCATCCGAGCTGCTTTATCAGACTGTGTTATCAAGCGTCAGTGAGGTTTTATGTATTCTTGTATCAAAAATGCCCGTGCCTTTGACCCTGTTCAGAATTGGAATGGCGAGATTCGTGATATCTGGTTCAAAGAGGACAGAATTTGTGACACACCAGACTTAGATCAACAGCAGAAAGCCAGCATCTATGATGTGAAGGGTGACATTGTGATGGCCGGTGGCATTGA
>NZ_DIAC01000036.1:37381-38907 GCF_002414625.1 Methylophaga sp. UBA5088
GATGGCCGGTGGCATTGATATACACAGTCATATTGCTGGAGGTAACGTCAACACAGCTCGGTTATTGCTGCCAGAGCAGCATCGTAATCATTTGATGCGACAAGCTGTCACACCTTTCTCTAATGCGCGTTGGTCGTCGTTCGAAACCGGTTATAAATACACTGAGATGGGCTATAGCATGGTTGTTGAACCAGCGATGTTGCCTGTTAATGCACCACAAGTGCATGCCGAATTTGCTGATATTCCTATTATCGATACGGCGGCTTTAGCCATCCTAGGTAGTGATGATTTATTGGTGAATTTAATCCGTGCTGGTGCGGGCCAGTCACAAATTAATGATTATGTGGCCTGGACGCTACATAAAACAAAAGCCCTAGGCTTAAAAGTGATTAACGCCGGTGGATCACAAGCATTTAAAGAGGGTGCCGAAACTTTTGATTTAGATGATGTTTTAAGTGATTACGGCATTTCATCACGTCAGTTATTACAAACCTTGCAGACTGCTGCTGTACAGACTGGATTACCACATCCTGTTCACGTTCATTGTAATAACTTGGGAACGCCAGGCAACATCCAGACGATTGTCGATACGATGGAAGCGGCGCAGGGATTGCCAATGCATCTGGCGCATGTGCAGTTTTATGGCTATGGCAATGAAGGTAAGTTTGGTTTTTCTTCCGCTGCAGCTCAGTTGATGGCAGCATTTAATCGTTATCCGAATATTACGATGGATGTCGGGCAGGTGCTATTTGGTCAAACGGTGACTTTGTCAGGTGACGTCATGGCACAGTTTGCTCGTCGTGGCGATGCCAGTCCCAATAAATGGCACGTCTGGCATGCAGAGAATGAGGGCAGTGGTGGTATCGTGCCTTATCAATACAAACAAACCAGCTTTGTGAATGGCTTGCAGTGGGCGATTGGCCTGGAGATATTTTTACTATCAGAAGATCCATGGCGATTATTTTTTACTACTGATCATCCAAATGGTGCGCCATTTACCCGTTATCCAGACTTATTACATTTATTAATGAGTTATGAGTATCGCATGGCTTGTTTGGAAAATCTGCATCCTGAAATCACCGAAATGACCTTATTAAAAGATCTGAAAAAAGAATTCAGTTTGTATGAGATAGCGATTATGACCCGAGCGGCGCCTGCCCGTTTACTGGGGCAGAATGACAGAGGGACGTTACAACCAGGGTCAAGAGCTGACATTGCTGTTTATCGTGAACAAGATGACAAATCGGTTATGTTCCGCCATGCTGAAAAAGTGTTTAAAAATGGTGAGCTTGTACTGAATGATGGTCGTGTAACACAACGCACTAACGGCAGTACTGTGACCGCTTCTGTTGGTTTTAATCAGGAAATTGAACAGACGGTGCAAGATTATTTTGATCGTTTTTACACGATGAAAATCAGTCATTACGGTATCACTGATGCCTTTATGGAAGAGCAGCACAGAGATTATTTAGCGACCAAACTATCAGGCCAATATTCAGCCTGAGCTTAATAAAAAAGGGCATGGT
>NZ_DIAC01000036.1:39051-39698 GCF_002414625.1 Methylophaga sp. UBA5088
AAAAGGGCATGGTGTGATGCCATGCCCTATGGCGTTTAGGGTGTAGCTATTTGTTATGCCGAACATATCGTGTGGTGATTTTTATCTTTTTTTGATAAAAGAAACCGTTAAAAATAATGCACAGAATCTTAATAGATTAAGATTCTGTGCTGACAACTAAGTCTTGGCTAGCTCTAATTTTCTGCTGAAAGTGCAGGTGAAATTCGATATACAGCGCCAGCATCAGTACTAATGATTAAAGCGCCATCGGGTGCTTCAATGACGTTACGAACTCTGCTGGAGAGCGTGTCTAATAAACGTTGCTCGTCAACGGCTTCGTTGTTCTCATTAAGGCTGACAATATTTAAATGTTGTAAACTGAGTGCGCCTGAAATAAGTTTACCTTGCCATTCAGGAAACAACGTGCCCTGATATTGAATAAGGCTACTTGGGGCGATAGATGGAATATAGGTTTTCACTGGTTGTTCCATACCATCCTGATGTGTGCCATGGCCGACGGAAAGTGGCGCCCAGTATTCTTTGCCGTAAGAAATTTCTGGCCATCCGTAGTTTTTACCGGCTTCGATTAAGTTGATCTCATCACCACCGCGTGGTCCATGTTCAATTTCCCAAAGTTGTTGATTTTGTTGGTTATAAAACAAACCTTG
>NZ_DIAC01000036.1:39806-40977 GCF_002414625.1 Methylophaga sp. UBA5088
AAACCTTGAGGGTTACGGTGGCCATAGCTCCAAATTTCAGGCAGAGCCTTGTCTTGATTAATAAATGGATTATCGGATGCTGCAGTGCCATCCATATTCAGTCGTAAAATGCTGCCGGCATGAGTCATTAAATTTTGTCCGTTTGGACGCTCACCACGATCACCCACAGACAGGAAAATATGGCCTTGACCATCAAAAGTAATACGACCACCATAATGGACGTCGTTGCCTGTACGAGATTGAGTTACCAGTAATTCTTGCCAGTCGATGAGTTTATTGTTATCCAGTTTAGCTCTGGCGAGTGTAGTTGCTCCCTCACCATCAATGTCTTTGGCATGACTGAAATAAATCCAGCCTGTTTTATCAAAGTCCGGCGCGTGTTTAACATCAAATAGACCGCCTTGGCCTTCTACCAGAATATCCTCAGGTAAGCCTTGGATTTCCGTTTTTTGGTGTGTGTCAAAATCGTATTGAAATAACTGACCCTCGCGACTGGTAATAAGTAGGGTTTTGTTATTCAGATAATCCATTCCCCAACCAAGAGAAATATCTGTTGTTAACTTTTCGATGGTCAGGTCTTTATCCCGAGTGATATCTGCAGCGATAAACTGGCTACTGAAAATAAGGGCAAACGCGGAGAGTGTCTTGGCGAGTTTCACTGTCATTTCCTTATTAATTGACTATGAACTACATGAGAGCATGGAACAGCCGGGTTTGTTCCTGGCCCAGTCAGGGCGTTTAGCCGCGTATTGTTCATATTGAGGTTGCTCATCATAGGGATGGCGCATCACATCTAATAGTTCGTTTATGAGACTGGGATCGCCTTGCTCAGCCTTATCAATGGCCAGCTGTGACAAATAATTACGCAACACATATTTCGGGTTGATCGCATTCATTTTGCTCTGTCGCTTGTCATCGCTGATACCGTCTTCCTCAACACGACCAAGATAGGTTCTTAGCCATTGTGCGATATCTTCTTTGTCTGCTTGAGTCAATGCATCCGGTGAGTAAAAAGCCACCATGATGGGCGAAAGAATCTCATCATCTGTTTTGTCTTTATCTTCGATGCGAATATCAGCTAAATGCCGATAAAATAAGGTCATATCGGTTTCGGTGAGCTGCATGATGCGATTCAGTTCTTGATGTAACTCTTCATCAGCTGCGTTAAACG
>NZ_DIAC01000036.1:41120-43060 GCF_002414625.1 Methylophaga sp. UBA5088
CATTTATCCGTGTAGAGCGTGACATAGTCGTTCAGAATGTTTCTCAAGGCTTCAGCATCCTCTATTAAAGGATAGATAGCGTTGGCCATTTGTAATAGGTTCCACTGAGCAATTTGTGGCTGAGCACCAAAGCGATAACGTTTGCCGGTAGCATCAGTGGTATTTGGGGTCCAGTTAGGATCGTAGTCATCAATCCAACCATAAGGGCCATAGTCAATGGTGAGACCAAGAACAGACGTGTTATCAGTATTAAACACACCATGCACAAAACCGACTCGCATCCAGTCCACCACCATATCGGCTGTGCGTTCACACACTTCTTGGAACCAGTCTAAATAGGTTTGCTTACCTGGTGCACCTAAGTGGGGGAAAAAAGACTCGATGGTGTAATCAACCAGTGTTTTTAAGGTTTTAATATCGCCTTGGGCACTGAAGATTTCGTAACTGCCGAGACGTAGAAACGATGGGGCAACCCGACACACCACAGCACCGGGTTCGCTTTGTGGCCGTCCATCGTAAAACATATCCCGAATGACTTCGTCACCAGTCGTTATCAGACTTAATGCACGAGTGGTCGGCACGCCAAGATGGTACATGGCTTCACTACATAAAAATTCTCGCACCGAAGAACGTAACACAGCAAGACCATCAGCAGAGCGTGAATAAGGGGTTTCACCAGAGCCTTTAAGTTGTAAGCTCCAACGTTGACCCGACTCACCCATTATTTCACCAAGATTGAGCGCTCGACCATCACCCAGTTGACCAGCCCAATTGCCAAATTGGTGACCACCATAACATTGGGCATGAGGCTGCATGCCTCTGAGTTTCTGATTGCCTACAAAGACGTTTGTAAATAACCCACTTTGACAATCCTCATCACTCAAGCCAAGTTCATGAGCCATCTCAGTTGAATAAGCCAGCAGCGTAGGGGATGTGACTGTCCTTGGCGTGACATAGGAATAACAGGCACCTAACACTTGTCGCCGGAAATTTTTTGTTTCTGGATCGGCGGGTAAACGCTGAACAAATTGATTATCAAACTGCCAGTTCAGCAGGCCGTTAGTGAAGTTGGTTTCAGTTGTCTGTGTCATGACACCATTACATCAAAATTAACCAATACAGAAAACCTGTTAAAAGTGTTGTTTATAGGTGTTTATCTAGTTCAGCTGTGGATTGAATTCTACAGCCGGATTCCAGATACGTTGCCACACCCAACGCACGCCATCCCGTCGATGACTCTGGGTTGGAAACCGGTTTGGCGTAACGGGCATAAACCGTTGCTGTTGTTTTTCGGCAATTTGAAAGCGGAAAAAATAACTTGGCTCCATACCCATACGTAAGTCTGAAGCAATCACTTGATTACCTTGCAGCTCAAGCTTGAATAAACCACGGGTGAACCAGTTGATGCGTTTATAGCTTGGGTAATGATCCACCTTATCGATGAGTTCGGCACCACGTGGGTATGTCTTTAAAATGATGGGCTGATTCCCTTCTAATAAAGAGTGAAACCCTTCGTAGTAATGAGCATCATTGACGGCAACCACTCGCCACAAAATTGTGTTAAACGCCGTCGCTGAAACTTGCATGTGGTCAATCTCGATACCTTGTTCTTTGAAAGCTGTTTCAGCTTCGTGTTCCACCCACTGCTGAGCAAATACTCCCCACGTCAGATATAAGCAACTAAACCCAAAGGTGTAACGCATCAGTTTGTGACTGAACGGTTTATCAGGGGAAAGTAACACTGCCAAAATCCCTATTAATAGGGGTATAGAGTAGGTGGGATCGATAATAAACACGCTGCCACCAGAGACCGGGCTTGGCATGAGCGGCCAGAATAACTGCGTGCCATAGACGGTCAGGCCATCAAGAGCGGAATGAGTTGTCAAAGCTAACCAGGTAAGGAGAAACCATGTAAGGTAGCTAAACGTTTTATTCCGGTC
>NZ_DIAC01000036.1:43122-53839 GCF_002414625.1 Methylophaga sp. UBA5088
AGCTAAACGTTTTATTCCGGTCGAAACGATGGAATAACATAGCTAGTAAAGGAGCAATAGCTGTCTGCACAAACCAGGAGTGTGTCCAGCTACGGTGTAAAGTCATGGACGCTAAATCGGTTTCATGAGGAATGAAAATATCTAAATCAGGTAATACAGCTATCGCTGCTCCCCATAACACCGCTTTTCGTGGGGCTTTTTTACCCGCGACCATATACCCTACGGCGCCACCGAGTAAAGCTTGTGTTACTGTATCCATCTGATTTCTTTAACCTTAAAGTAAATGAGTCAATGACTGTGAGGTTTGATGCTTAATCAAGTGTTGCGGGAAGAAATTCCCTACGCTACATTCAACTGCTTTAAATGATACCTCTAACCGCTGAATTCAAGACCCTGAGCTCAACATGAAAAAAAATGCCTCATTAAGACAAGTATCTCAAGCTGAAATTCAACCCATTGTGAATGCTTTGAATTCTGGCCAGCTAGCAGTAGCAGAATCAATGGCGAAGAAATTGTTAAAGCAGTTTCCTAACGCTTTTGTCTTGCATAACTTGTACGGTAATGCTCTCGCCGGACAAAATAAAACCAAAGAGGCTGTCGACGCTTTTCGCAAAGCGATAAAAATTGATCCCAGTATTGCTGAGATGCATTTTAATGTGGCAGCGCTGCTGACCAATATGAATCGTCATGAAGAAGCCATTCAAAGTTATAAAAAAGCCGTTAGTATCAAACCTGGTTTGGTCGACGCTTATTATAATATGGGCATTGCTCATCAAGCCTTAAAACAATATCCCCAAGCAAGTCAGAATTATCAAAAAGCCATCGATCTGGAACCAGGCTTTTATGAAGCCATAGTGAACTTGGGGGTTGTTTTACAAGAGCAGGGCATGTTGGTTGAAGCTATCGACACATACAAGCGGGCACTGGCCATTCATTCGGATGCTCAGATTTACTTCAACCTAGGCACAGCCTACAAAAACCAAGGCAAATTAGGTGAAGCCATTACTGCGTATAACAAAGCATTAGAACTCAACCCGAATTATGCAGATGTGCATCGTAGTGTGGGTGAAGTGTTACGCGATCAAGGCCGCTATGAAGAATCCGTTGCTGCCTATAAACGGGCTTTAGAACTCAATCCTGATTTACCGATGGCAAACTATAGTTTGGCGGTTTACCTTTATGATAGTGGTGATTTGCAGGGTGCCTTGGAACATTTTCAACGCTCACAATATGCTGACTGGCAGGAGCGTTCTTTATACTGTCTGTATAAAACAGGGCAGTTTGAGGAGTTTAAAAACGGCCTTGATGCATTAAAACGCAGTAAAGATAACTCGCCATTTTTAGCCACGCTGGCTGGTCATTATGCTGAAAACTTTGGCACCGAGAATGATTACAACTTCTGTAAAAATCCACTGGACTTTGTGTTTCATACTGAAATACCTGAGATAAAAAACAATACTGTGTTTTTAAATCAGCTTTTACAAGATATTCATACCTGCGATGTGGATGAAAAGTCGCAGGGAAGACTCTACAACGGTGTGCAATCTTCTGGGAATTTATTTAAACGCCCTGAAGCCTCCTTCCGACAACTGGCTGAATATGTCGCTCAGGCAGTGGAACGGTATCGTCAAACATTTGCAGGTGAAAACTGCCAGTTTGTGAAAGGGTTCCCTAAAACTACCGAGTTCGCCAGCTCCTGGTATGTGAAAATGAAAAGTGGCGGTCACCTGACTTCCCATATTCATGAGGAAGGTTGGGTCAGTGGTTCGCTGTACTTGTCATTACCAAAAAATAAGCAGCACGAACATGAAGGTAGTATTGAGCTAAGCACGCATGGTGACGATTACCCAAAAAAACACGACAACTTTCCCACAAAGACTATTGCTCCAGAAGTAGGTGACTTGGTGATGTTTCCCTCATCCTGCTTCCATCGCACCATTCCATTCAGCTCAGATGAGGAACGTATTTGTATTGCGTTTGATTTGAAGCCAATGTGAATTGAATAAATAAAGCCAAAAGGATATTGCACAATGCAAAACCAATCTTTATCGCCCAGCAGAATTCTTGAAGGTCTGCTGTTTTTATTATTTGTTATTTCGCCGTTTTACATTACATCGAGTATTGGTGGTACGGGTTTTGATTTACCGTTTAATATTTCGGTTTGGTTTGCTGCAACATTGGTTATTGGTTATATGCTCTGGCATATCGCCAGTAGTGACACGATTACTCTACCCAAAAATTACCTTTATCTATTGATGTTGCCAGCCGGCATTTTATTATCGGCTGTCATAGCGGGTGTGGTTGAGCCTGTGACTTGGTTATTCAGAATTTTATACATCCTTGCAGGCGTTATTTTTCTGTTTGGTTTGTTTCAGTTCAAAAGCTTGTCTATTGAGCGTGTGCTGTTTTTTATTGTTCTATCGGGTTTGTTCATTTCTCTGTATGGGATAGTTCAAATGCACCCCTTGCAAGCTAGTGACGAAAACTCGATAACAAGTACCAAAACTTTATTGCCTACGACGATTTTCCAGCAGGTGAATGTTACAGCTAGCTATCTAGCTACAACATTATTAATTGCTATTTATCTACTGTTTATATCACTAGAAAATACAAAAAAAACAATCCAAGCATTTCTCTATGTATCTATGACATTGAGTACCTATGTCTTAGTATCATCGGGCTCTAGACTTGGGTTACTTTCTTTAGCATTGGGGCTGATTTTCCTCACTATAGGATTGGCAAAAACACTAAGGAAAAATAAAACAAAACTCCTTGGCGTGATTGTCTTGTTGTCAGTGGGCTCAGTAACATCATATGTATTGTTTTCTGGTCCGTCTGGCTTGAATAAAACTGTTGATAAGACATATGGCTTAGTTAAGGCAAACAACTCAGAAGCTAGGGTGGTTATCTATGGTGCTGCTCTGGATTCCATTCAATCATCACCTGTTTTTGGGCATGGTATCGGGAGTTATAAAAGTGAGTGGTTAAATCATTCAGCTGAGTTGTATCCAAAGTATCCAAATGTTGAGCATATGCCATACACGCTTGGCCACCCACACAATGAAATTCTGATGTGGGCGATTGAGGGGGGGGCGATAGCCGTTATTGGTATTCTGATAGCGTTAGTTTCAACACTATGGTCTGTAGCAAGGTTTTATGGGTTAACAAGTTTCGCCTATTTTTCATTGTTGTTACCCATATCTACGCATAACATGCTTGAACTGCCATTTTATATTTCATCATTACACTGGTTCGTGTGGTTATTTCTTATTTTTGTTGCACTAAAAGCCATATCTACTGATAAAAGTAATCAACTTAGTCTGAAGGCAAAGCATTCTATCCGGGGTATTACATTTGTATTTGGCCTTACTTCATTAATATTTTTATTACAAACAGCCTCGGCACAAAAAGATATCACTGATTATGTCTATGGTCGCTCAACTGATAAGCCACTTCAGCAGGCATTGATAAATCCTTATTTTCAAGCTGATGCCAGAGCGATGGCGAACGGTAGCGTGCTCTACTATGCAATTAAAAATGACGATAAACAGAAAATCACCCAACTACTCAATCAGTTTCAACAGGAATTAGATATTAATCCTGACTTAAAACTATTTGAAGATGTCATTAACGGCTTTGAGGCGTTAGAGGCTAAACAACAAAGTTGTTTAGTTGCTGAACGTGCATTAAAGATTTATCCATGGAATGGTGGCTTAAAGAAATATTTAGCAACCTGCTCAAGAAAGTGACATAAAGTGTCACTTTCTGACACTGGCTAACATATGTAATAAATAAGTAATTCAATCTATTTCTATAAGTGTATGAAAAATCAATGGAAGTACAGTTGGCACAATAACTGTATTAGTGAAGTTTAAGCGTAGTGCTTACATCAAAAGATACGGAGATAAAACATGAAAAAAGTCCAACAAGGTTTTACATTAATTGAGTTGATGATCGTCATTGCGATTATTGGTATTTTGGCTGCAATTGCATTACCTGCTTATCAACAGTACACGCAAAAAGCACGTTACACGGAAGTAGTCATGGCAGCTACTGCTGTTAAAACAGCTGTTGAAACATGTGCTCAAGTCAATAATGGTTTTGCTAGCTGTGCGGCTGGTAGTAATGGTGTTCCTGCTAACATGGCTGCTGGTACAGACCCTACTCAAATGGTTGACAATGTTGTTTGGAATAATGGTGCAGGAACAATTGTTGTGACACCTAATGCAGTGGGTGGTATTACTGCTGCAGATACGTTTACTATGACTGGTAACTTTGCTAATGGAACAACTACTTGGACTACTGTTTGTGCGAGAGCCGAGTTATGTTAATGGCTTCACTAAGCTGACTTAAAAAAGCCCCGCAATGCGGGGCTTTTTTTCGTCTGTACTAAGTGAGATTACTTCACTCTCATCCCAGGCTGAGCGCCATTATCTGGATTTAAGATAAATAAATCCTTTCCACCTGGTCCTGCAGCCAAGACCATCCCTTCTGATAAACCAAAACGCATTTTACGTGGCGCTAGATTGGCGACCATCACGGTTAATTTACCGATAAGGTCTTCTGGAGAATAGGCTGATTTAATGCCTGCAAACACCTGACGTTCACCTAAGCCAATATCTAAGGTGAGTTTAAGCAATTTATCTGCACCTTCCACATGCTCTGCATTGACGATTTTGGCAATGCGTAAATCGATCTTGGCGAAATCATCAAATTGGATTTCATCAGCTATCGGATCAATATTCGTATTGCTTGTAGTTTGCTTTTCTGCTGGTTTTGTTTCTGTCATATTTTCTTTTGATTCTTCAATGATCGCATCGATTTTTTCTTTTTCGATACGTGTCATCAACGGTGTGAATTTATTTATCGTATGACCAAGCAGTGGCGATGCAATATCAGTCCAGTTCAATGGTTCGATATTAAGGAAGGCTTCAGCTTGTTCAGCCGTTTTTGGTAATACTGGTTTTAAATAAGCGATTAACACACGGAATAAATTAATGCCCATGCTGTAAATGGCCTGGACTTCTTGTTCTTTGCCTTCTTCTTTGGCCAGCGCCCACGGCTTCATTTCATCGATATATTGGTTAGCCCGATCAGCTAAAGCCATAATTTCACGCATGGCCTGACCAAACTCACGTTTTTCATAGCGTTCTGCTATCAACTCAGCTTGATTGGTGAAGCTTTCAAACAAGGCTACATCAGCCAATGAATCAGTTAACTGACCATCACATTTTTTACTCAGATAACCCGCACAGCGACTGGCAATATTGACGACTTTACCGACTAAGTCAGCATTAATTCGGGTTTGGAAGTCTTCCAGACTTAAATCGATATCATCAATGCCACTACCGAGTTTGGCTGCAAAATAATAACGTAAATATTCTGGATCCAGATGATTCAAATAGGTACGTGCTTTAATGAAGGTACCCCGAGATTTCGACATTTTTTTGCCATCGACAGTCAGGAACCCATGCGCATAGATATTATCCGGCTGACGGAAACCCGCGCCTTCTAACATGGCAGGCCAGAATAGGGCGTGGAAATAGATAATATCTTTACCAATGAAGTGCACCATCTCAGTGTTGTTGCCGGGCTTCATAAACTCATCAAAATCCACACCTGTACGATCACAGAAGTTTTTGAAACTGGCTAAATAACCAATCGGTGCATCCATCCATACGTAAAAGAATTTATTATCCGTATCTGGAATTTCAAAACCGAAGTAGGGGGCATCACGTGAAATGTCCCAGTCTTGCAAACCACTATCAAACCATTCGCTGAGTTTACGTGTGACTTCAGGCTGTAGATGGTCGCTATTAGTCCATTCTTTTAGTGTTTTTTCAAAGTTACCGAGTTTGAAAAAATAGTGTTCTGATTCTTTGGTAATAGGGGTGGCACCTGATACAGCAGACACCGGATTTTTGAGTTCAGTGGGTTCATAAGTGGCACCACAGACTTCACAGTTATCACCATATTGATCCGCTGCACCACATTTTGGGCATTCGCCTCGAATAAACCGATCGGGTAAGAACATTTCTTTTTCTGGATCGTAGGCTTGGCTAATGGTTCTGGCTTCAATATGACCCGCATCTCGGTTAGCTAAATAAATCTGACTGGCTAAGGCTCGGTTTTCGTCACTGTGGGTACTATGAAAGTTATCAAAACCAATATTGAACTCAGAAAAGTCAGCCTGGTGCTCTTTACTGACATCGCTAATCAGCTGTTCAGGCGAAATACCTTCATTTTGTGCACGCAGCATAATCGGTGTGCCATGCGCATCATCTGCGCAGACGTAATAACATTGATTGCCACGCATTTTCTGGAAACGAACCCAGACGTCAGTTTGGATGTATTCCACCATGTGGCCCAGATGAATTGAACCATTGGCGTAGGGAAGAGCGCTGGTGACCAGAATTTTTCTTTGCATGAGTGAACCGAAATTAACCGTGATAAAAGCCATAAAAGATACCAGAATTAGGGTGTTTACACCATGTAAACATCCGCTTTCTCTCGCTGTTTCATCGTAATATTGAAATGCATCAGTCTTTGCATTAGATTGGAGTTAACACTGCTTGTGTTACGTCTGCCATTTCGGGGTAATTAATGGATCTTCATCTACATAATATTCATGCTGATTCGGTTGAGCTGGCACTGGAAAAAGCACGCCAATATCGTTCACTTGCTGAGCCTGAGATTGCCGAAAGTATTTGTCTGGATATTTTGCATATCGAGCCTGATAACCAAAAAGCCATCGTGCTCTACATACTGGCCTTAAGTGACCAGCTACATCATGCCGGTAAAAAGACGCAAGTAAAGTCGATTGAAGAAGCCATTGAAAAGTTACAAAGTCGCTATCAACAGTTTTATTACACGGGGCTCCTTCATGAGCGCCGCGCCAGGTTTATGCTGACTCAAAGTATGGCCAGAGTGTTTGCTTATGATTATTTTATCGAAGCGCTACAGTTTTATCAGAAGGCGGAAAAAATACGTCCCGAACATAATGATGAGGCTACACTACGTTGGAATAGCTGTATCCGAACCATTGAAAAAGAAAACCTGAAACCGCGACCTGACAGCAAGGATGCCAGACTGGATATGGAAAGCTGAGCATGACGTTATTACAGATACAAAAACGCACCATGACCATTGCAGGAACGGTATTAAGCGTTTATCTCCTGTTTCATATGTTGTCCAATCTCAGTTTCTTTTTTGGTGATAGCTTTAACCAGTTTTATCAGATTTATAATTCAGCCTGGATACGTTGGCCAGTGTTAGCCATCGTATTGATTTGTTTGTGGGTTCATGTTCGGGCAGCAGTCAATATACGCCGTAAAAACAGTCATGCCAGACAGGTTAGTTATAAAAAACACGATAAGTTTCATATACCCGCTTCCCTGGTGACCTTAAGCATTATCCTCTTATTCCTATTTATTATCGTTCATATTCTGCAGTCTTTGTATGTGAATCCATTTGATGTCAGAGCGTCTTTGCTCGACTGGTTCAGCTCTCCATTCATCACACTGTTTTATCTGATGGGCGTGTTTATATTAACGATGCATTTACAGCATTCATTGATTAATGTTCTTCAAACCTTAGGGATTTCATCCAAAATGCACCATATTGCTATTCATTCGGCAGTGGCTGTGTTGGCACTGGGTTTTGTTTCTATTCCTGTTTATGTGTGGTTAGTGTGATGAATGAGTTTGAATTAGATAGTCATGCACCCAAAGGGCCATTACAGGACAGATGGAAGCAACATAAATATAACTCTCGCGTTGTCAGTCCGGCCAACCGCAAAAAATATACAGTCATCGTGGTTGGAACGGGATTGGCTGGGGCTTCTGCTTCTGCCTCATTAGGCGAAATGGGTTTTAATGTAAAAACCTTTTGTTTTCAGGATAGCCCGCGTCGTGCTCATAGTATTGCTGCTCAGGGTGGTATTAATGCGGCCAAAAATTATCAGAATGATGGCGACAGTGTCTGGCGTCTGTTCTACGACACCATTAAAGGCGGCGACTTCAGAGCCAGAGAATCCAATGTTTTTCGTCTAGCCGAATTGAGCACGGCGATCATTGATCAAGCCGTGGCTCAAGGCGTGCCGTTTGCACGTGAATATTCGGGGTATTTAGCCAATCGTTCCTTTGGTGGCGCTCAGGTCTCGCGAACATTCTATGCCAGAGGACAAACGGGTCAGCAGCTCTTACTCGGTGCTTATCAGGCGATGAGTAGACAGATTGCAGAAGGAACGATTACTCACCGTTCACGCTGTGAAATGCAAGAGCTCATAATGGATGGTGACAGGGCTATCGGTATTGTGACCCGTGATTTAGTGACAGGTGAATTGGAAAGTCATCTTGCTGATTGTGTGGTGCTCTGTACCGGTGGCTACAGTAATGCTTTTTATTTATCTACTAATGCCAAAGGTTGTAACACCTCTGCGATTTGGCGAGCCCACAAAAAAGGCGCTTTGTTCGCTAATCCTTGCTTTACCCAGATTCATCCTACCTGTATTCCACAACATGGTGAGTTACAGTCCAAACTGACATTGATGAGTGAATCGCTACGCAATGATGGTCGTGTGTGGGCACCAAAAAACAAAGCGGATTGTGATAAACGGCCAGAAGATATTCCTGAAGAGGATCGCGATTACTTTCTCGAACGAATGTATCCGTCGTTTGGTAATTTGGTGCCACGGGATATTGCCTCTCGAGCAGTGAAGTTAATCTGCGATGAAGGCCGTGGGGTCGGCTTTGAAATTGAAGGGAAAAAACTGGGCGTCTATCTTGATTTTGCTCAGGCTATCAAAAAGCAGGGATTAGCTGCCGTCGAAGAAAAGTACGGCAACCTGTTTGAAATGTATCAGCGTATAACTGCTGAGAACCCTTATGAAACCCCTATGCGAATCTATCCCGCTGTGCATTACACCATGGGGGGGTTGTGGGTGGACTATAACTTAATGACAACGATTAATGGCTTGTTTGCCGGTGGCGAAGCGAATTTCTCAGATCACGGTGCGAACAGGTTGGGCGCAAGTGCACTGATGCAGGGGCTGGCGGATGGTTATTTTATTTTGCCGACCACGGTAGCGGATTTTTTAGCGAAACAGAAACCCATCAAGGCAGAGCAGTATTCCAGTCAGATTGATGAAGCGATGGCGTCAGCCAAAACTCGTATCAACCGTTTGATGAATGCGCCGGAACCATCAATCACGCCTGATGAATTTCATCGGCAACTTGGTCAGATTCTCTGGCATGCCTGTGGCATGGCGCGAACCAAGTCTTCACTGGAACAAGCGATTAGAGCCATACAAGCTCTGCGTCAGCAATTCTGGCAAAAAGTTAAAATATCAGGCTCGGAAGAGGGATTAAACCAAACGTTAGAGCGTGCAGGTCGTGTGGCCGACTTTTTTGAATTGACGGAATTGATGTGTATTGATGCGCTGGACAGGGAAGAATCTTGTGGCTGCCATGCACGTGAAGAACACCTTACAGAGGAGGGTGAGGCCAAACGAAACGATATGGATTATTCCTACGTGGCGGCATGGCAGTATAGTGGTGATGTCAGTCACCCAACGCTTTATCGTGAATATCTGCATTTTGATTTTGTTCGACCCAGCATAAGAAATTACCAATGATTTTTAAACTGAATATCTGGCGACAATCCGGACCCGATAAAAAGGGTGATTTCAAATCGTATGAAATTGAGGCGAGTGAAGACTCCTCGTTTCTGGAAATGATGGATGCACTAAATGATAAGCTGACACTACAAGGTGAAGATCCGGTGGCATTCGACTTTGATTGCAGGGAAGGGATTTGTGGATCCTGCAATCTTGTTATCAATGGCACATCGCATGGTAAACAACAGGCAACAACAACCTGTCAGCAATACATGCGGGATTACAAAGATGAAAAAGAACTGTGGATTGAGCCCTGGCGAGCCACTGCTTTCCCCATTATCAAAGATCTCATCGTCGATAGAAGTGCCTTTGATCGTATTATTCAGGCTGGCGGTTATATTCCTATCCGGACAGGTTCGGCCTGTGAAGCGAATACTTTACCGATAGAGAAGCACGTTGCCGATGAGGCATTTGATGCAGCTACCTGCATTGGCTGTGGTGCTTGTGTCGCAGTCTGTCCAAATGCCTCAGCTACATTATTTGTAGCAGCAAAAATTGCACATTTGTCGGTTTTGCCTCAAGGACAAATGGACAAACAACGTCCCGCAAAATTATTGCACGCAATGGAAGAAGAAGGTTTTGGTAGTTGTAGTAACTATCGAGAATGTGAGCGTGTTTGCCCTAAAGAGATCAAGGTCAGCGCTATTACCACAATGAACCGTCTGCTTTATCAGAATCGTTGACGCATTCTGCCCAGTGCTATCATTAATCCTAGCAAAACAAACGGCTGATATCTGATGACAGAAGATAAAAACGAACCTATCGCCAACGACCCTATCATTGTAGGTTGGCGAGAGTGGCTTAGTTTACCTCAACTTGGTTTGAATCGAATTAAAGCGAAAGTGGACACGGGGGCCAGAACGTCTGCCATCCACGCCTTCTCAGTAGAAGAATTTGAGCAAGAGCAGCAACTGTGGGTGCGATTTGGCGTTCATCCTAATCAAGGTGATACTGACACTATTAAATGGTGTGAAGCGATAGTCATTGATCAGCGCAATGTGACGGATTATGGAGGGCATACTGAAAAACGTTATGTGATTC
>NZ_DIAC01000120.1:0-4206 GCF_002414625.1 Methylophaga sp. UBA5088
GCATAATCATATTGCTGTTGAGAAATCGTGGTGGTTGTTACCCGACAGCCATAGTGGAGTGCTGCAAACACCGCACAACCACCCCACCCGGTACCAATCTCCAGTAAGTGGTCATCTGGTTGCAAGTCTAACTTGTCACATAAGCGGGCTAATTTGTTAGTTTGAGCCTGCTCTAAACTTTCAGCAAAGTCATAATACAGTCCAGATGAATACATCATATGTTCACGATCCAAAAACAACTCAAACAAGTCGTTACCCAGATCATAATGTGCAGCAATATTTTTACGGCTGCCGTCACGCGTATTTTTCCTTAACCAATGCACGCCTTGCATGACAACACCAGTCAGCCTGGCCAGGCCCTTTTCCATACCATCTACCAGATGGCGGTTTCTGACTAACAATCGTATTAATCGTGTTAAGTCATCCGTTTGCCATTCACCATCCATATAAGATTCTGCTGCACCAACAGAACCACCCAGAACAGCTGCTTCAAAAAAATGTGGGTGTTGAACAAAGATATGACTTTTTAATTCGGCTTTTGGATCTCCAAATTCCAGACGACTATCAGCCATTTCGATGACTAAAAAACCTTCTTTGAAGCCATCCAATTGCTTGCAGAACAGAGTCATACAAAGACGATGAAACTTGCTGATTCTTAATTCACTTTGTCGAGTAGCATGAATGGGAGGTGTCATGATTTATCCTTCAAAGCTGGTTTGTCTGAGTATGTACGGTTATCAGATGAATTCTGCGGATGGCTATAGAAAGGCACTCTTCGAATCCACAACTTCAAAGCATGCCAATAGATCCGCCAGATAATCTTGAATGTTTGTAACGGGTAATCCCGTGGTAAGCGAGACATACTTTGTTGGTCAAGAGGCTGGCGCTTTAGCATCATATCTGCAGTGAATTGTTTTTCATTATTGCGAAATAAATGCATATCGATACTCAGCTCATCTTCACGCCAGAAAAATCGCCACTCATATTGAATATCCATGGGCATAAAAGGTGAAATGTGGAACTGTTTATCGAATGTCGATATCACAGATTGATCTTGACTACTCGGCTTCGCTTTTAATACATAACAATAGCGTTCATCCCAAGGTGTGTTGTTGATATCCGCCAGGACATACTCAAGTTGCCCCTGATGATTCACACAAAAATAAAAACTGACCGGATTAAACACAAACCCTAAGTAACGTGGATGGGTTAACAGATAAACTTGGCCGGAAAACTGCTCACCCGTCCGTTTAAAAATCAGCGACTCAACCGTCGTTTTTAAATCACCATTATGTCGGCCTAAATAATCCTTACGCTTAAAACTAATCAGATTAAAGCGTTCTAATGACCACCAACGGTGACGCTCAAAAACAGACGCTATTTCATCGACATCCAGCATTAACATGGCAATCGGATATTGAAACTGGTGGCGTTTAGGCTGAAAACGCGTGTGGTTCACCTCACCTTTCATCAACGCAGTAGAGAACATTTACAACACCTCGCCATTAAGCTGCTGAACCACTTTCAATGCACTTTTTACTCCATCCTCGTGAAAGCCCCAGTCCCAGTAAGCACCACAGAAATACGTATGCCGTTGGCCGGAAATATCGGCCCAGCGTTGTTGCGCGGCTAAAGTTTTTTCAGTGTAAACCGGATGTGAATAATGTCGCTCTACCAGCACTTTATCAGGAGAGATACGAGCGGCAGAGTTCAAGGAAACAATAAACTCGACCGGAGCATCTAATCTCTGCAAGGTGTTCATATGGTACGAAACGGTGCATTGCTCTTGCAGATCAGGGCTGACATGAACATTCCAGCTCGCCCATGCAGCTCTATTGCTTGGCAGTACAGATTCATCTGTATGCAACTGCATATGATTGCGCTGATAATCAATATTTCCTAAGACCGTTGCCTCATCATAGCTGGAGTCAGCAAGAAGTGATAAAGCCTGGTCAGAGTGACACGCCAAAACGACAGCATCAAACATCTGCTTTTCACCATTAACAGACAAGATAACGCCATCATCCGTGCGTTGAATATTTTCGACGGGAGAATTTTGATGAATCTTTCCACTAAAGTGATGAATAAATTGTTTTATGTACTGATTGGAGCCACCCTCGACGACACGCCACTGAGGTCTTTTCATTAACGACAGCATTTTATGATTTGCCATAAAAGACACCAGATAACGAACTGGCATATCTAACAAGCTAACGGATGGACCAGACCATAATGCACATGCCATGGGAATAAGGTGATCGTGAATGAACACATCACTATAACCATGCTTCTTAAGATACTCTCCTACAGTTTGTGTGTTACTAGGTTGCTTGAGAATATCCGGTGATGCTTTATAGAACTTGATAATGTCGGCAATCATCCGATAAAAAGCAGGATTGATCAGATTTTTTCGTTGGCAGAATAATGTATTCAGACTCGTCGCATTGTACTGCAGTCCAGTATCAGCATTATCAACACTGAAACTCATTTCAGTATCGATGGCCCTTACCTTGAGTTCGCTTAGTAGCTGGCTGAAGTTTGGATAGTTGTATTCATTAAAGACGATAAAACCGGTATCAACTGACCATGATGTGCCTTCGATATGGATCTGATGGGTATCGGTATGTCCACCAATGTAATCATTCGCCTCGAATAAGGTGACATTATGCTGCTTTGATAAATACCAAGCGGCAGTGACACCTGATATTCCGCCACCAACAATTGCAATATTCATTGGCTCACCTTGTTGAGTTGGTGGTCGCGCTTTTTGACTGGTATCGTTCTCGTATCCCATATCAAGCCAAATTTATTCATCAAGCAAAGCAGGTAAAAACTGATATCCACTTCCCACCAGTAAAACCCTTGTCTTGCCGACGATGCATGATAGTGATGGTTGTTATGCCAGCCTTCGCCCAGCGTTAAAAGTGCTAATAAAAAATTATTACGGCTATCATCGCCAGTGTTGTAGCGGCGCTTTCCCCATTTGTGAGCGAGAGAGTTAATCAGTAATGTTGCATGTAGCAGGATGACCGTCGAAATAAAATATCCCCAAACCACCATTTGCCAGCCATTCGTATTCAATCCCGGATTTAGCCAACTTAACCATTCACCCAGACCAAACAAACTCAGCGCCAGCAACAATGGAATTGCTATATCAAATCTGTCCAGCCAACGTAGTTCTGGATAACGAGACAAATCCTTTACAAGCCCATAATCAGCGTGGAAGTGGCGTTTGGTCAAAAACCACCCAACATGGCTCCATAGAAAACCCTCTCGTGGTGAATGAGGATCTTGATTGGTATCCGCATGACGGTGATGGTTGCGATGATGTGCCGCCCACCAGATTGGGCCTCGTTGAGTCGAGGCAGCACCGATAACTGCAAATACAAACTGCACTGGTCTGCTTGTTTTAAACGATTTGTGAGCAAAATATCGATGATAGAAAGCGGTAATAGCAAACATTCTGACAAGATAGAGAATCACCGCTGTGTATACGGCTACAGCTGATATCCCCACCAAAAAAACAGCAAGACAGGCTAGATGTAACACGATAAACGGTATGATTCTAAACCAATCAATCCTGTCATCAGCTGCGGCATATCGGATGCTACTATCACTATCAAACCAGTATCGTAACGATTTCATATCAGTCCTTCTAAGATAGTGGATAGCGTATTGAGCAATCTGTGAATTTGATGTGAAACAAGCTGTCATGCGGCTTCACCTTAAATTCACGCTGTGAAGATTGTAATGCCGTTGTGTTTAATAATTAACCACTGAGAGAGAAATGCTGAAATTTTTAGTCGCGATGATAACGATGTCTGTCTGCACCACGCTGTTAGCCGATGTTCGCTTCCAGGATACTGTCAAAACGACGTCATCTACATTACAAAAATGTAATGAAACATCCATCACAGTGATGGCATTTGTTGATGTAGCGGACGCTGCGTTTTACCTGCCAGATTGCAATTTTTTACCTGACATCGCAGGTGAAAAACAACTTTCTTTTTATTACCATCGCTCAATTACAGCTGATGATTTTATTGAAGCTTCAGAAACACTTCTCGAGCGTAATCTGACAAGCACTGAGTATTCCAAGATTGAGGATGAGTTAACCCGCTTTAATGCCAACTACCAGGATGTGGAAGATGGCGACGTATACGATATCAGGAAAACAAAGAGCGGTTTATATCTGCTAAAAAATGG
>NZ_DIAC01000120.1:4273-10035 GCF_002414625.1 Methylophaga sp. UBA5088
CTGCTAAAAAATGGCCAGCAAATTTCCCACAGCTCTTCAATTGAACTGGCAAACTTTTACTATCAGATCTGGTTTGGTCCCAAACCTTTTAACAAGGGCATGAAAGAAACGCTTCTCGAGCGATAGAAGCTGCATTACCCTACGTCAGAGTCAGCCACTAATCTATGTGCCGTGCCCACGGTCTTTTTCTTCCAGATGAGGCCGATTGTTAACACCAATAGACCACTCATAATACCCGGCAGTCCCTCATAGACAGCGTTATGCAGTTCAAAATAACGCCAGGACAATGCCACCATCAGACCGATTAACATGGCAACGATACTCAGGCGCTGGCTAGGCCTGAAGCCCAGACATAACGCGACAAGCAATGGGGCAAAAGCGCTAGCCAAACCAGACCAGGCAAATATCACTAAGCTGAACACACTCTCTGAACTGGTCAGCGCCCATAACAATGCGACCGTCACTATCCCAATCGTACTCAGCTTAAGGATCAAGGTATTTTCGATATTATGAGGCAGCAAATCGTGGGTGACCGCCGCTGAACAGTTAAGGACCAAGGAGTCTGCCGTTGACATGGTGGCGGCAAATACACCCGCTAACACCAACCCCACCAAAACTGGTGGCAATAACTCCATTGCCATAGTGGGTAGCGCCAGTTCAGCATCAAACGATGCCACATCACCGAGGTAAACACGAGACAGCATCCCTACGCCAGTCGCCAGGCAATAAAATGCTGTAAACCACAGGTAATACCAAAGGCGTGCACGCAGCATTTTATTATCATGACTTAATGCCATAAACCGAATCATGATATGTGGCTGTCCGATAACTGAGAACCCCGCAAACATCCAGCTTAGCGCAAATAAGACACCACCAGTTAATCCAGGAATCACTAAATCTTGAGGGAATAAATTGAGAAAGCCGTCCACTTGATCCATTTGTTCAATTGCCGCTGATGTGCCTCCTAATGAGGATACGGCGACGATTAGCATCAGAGTCATCGCCACAATCATGACGACGGATTGCGCAGCATCCGTCCAAATAGAGGCTCGTATACCGCCAGCAAAGCAATATAAGGTCACCATAATGGCACCAATAATCGCACCGGTGTATGACGGCCAACCGAATAAAACATGTAGCGCTTTGCTACCTGCAACCAATTGAGCGCCCGCATAAGCCAGCAATAACACAAGAGAAATTAAGGCGATTAACCTTTGTAGCACGATATCATTTTGCCCATACCAGTTACTTAACACACCAGCATAACTTGGTTCAGCACTGTCACTTGTAGCACGACGCAAACGTGAATGGACAAACGTGGACGCAATTAAATCACCCAATATCCAGCCAATCATTATCCAAATAGACGCCAATCCTGTTGCATATGTGTAACCACACCAATGAACATATAGCCACTGTTATTGGTTGCAACAGCAGATAAGCCGACAAGGCTGGGGGGAATATCACTACTGGCAAGATAATAATCTTTTTTAGTGCCACGGCTGAAAAAAACAGAACTTACGCCAATAGCAACAAAAATGGCAAGAAATCCTAAAAAGCTCCAAATCATGGCATTCTCCTTTTGCAAAAACCACCGCGCAAGGAGGCTTAGCTTTCAACTGTGACTTTCAGTAAATTTTCCAGTTCAGGGTGGTTCTGCAGCGGCTCAAGTGCAGGATCGTCTTTACATTGTTCACGATAAGTATCGCTACACTGAATCGCTTGCTTGAGATAACGGATGGCTTCATCAAACTGATTCAATGCGGTGTTAGCACACGCCAGTTGATAGAAGGCATGACCGTTTTCCGGATCAGACTCCAGAGCTTGATGACAAAGATTGGCAGCCCATTGAGGCTCGTCCAGCTCGAGCACCGCATCTGCTTTATAGGTTAAAGCTTCTACATCGTACGGCCTTATCGCCATGATTTGATCATAAACGGCGATTTTGTTGCTTGGACTGGTTTCCTGCCCCGCACGTAACCACAAGGATTGAACTTCTTGGGTATGTTCAATTTTCTCGCGGTTCTCTTCAATTTGCTGGGTTTCTTTGCTGAGTTGCTGCTCAATAGCATGAAGTCGTTTTTCATACTCATTGATTAAGCTGTTAATTTCCTGATCGGCCAGCGTATGCACCCGCTCTTTAATTTCACGAATCGATGACCACCCCACTAATACCAGTACGGATGAAGCTGCAGCAATAAGATAGAAAAAATAAGTGACAGTATCAGTGGCATATCCGACAGCTCTGTCTGCAGCTGACAGTTCTTTATCCACTGTCATCTGGATCATTTCAGCACGCTGTGCTGCCATATCGGTACGAAGCTGCTTCAACTCATCGAGCACATAACGCTCAATAAATGGGGTATATAAAGGCTCATTAAGGGCATCAACAGACTCACGCATCTGTTGTTCTGTAGGTGCCTGCTCAGCGGCAAACAGCTGAGCAGGTATAAGTAAGACAAGAAATAAGCTTATCGTTATGAAGCGAGGCATATGGCTCTACCATGGTCATGAATCTCTACCAGCACACTGTGCAGGCTCTTAATCGCATCGTCATAATCATCTTCGTTGATAATGAACTGCATATCAACCTGACGCATGGATTGATGCATCGCTAAGACACTGATGTTTTCTTTGGCCAGTGCCCCAACTGTTTTTGCCAGAATACCAGGAATTTTCATATCACTGCCGATCGCAGAAACAATGGCCACTTGTTGCTGATTGATTTCAGCATCCTCGAACCGCTCTTGCAGTGCATTTCGAATACGTTTAATCGTCTTCAAGTTTGCTGATAAATAATGCGTGATCGTGTTGGCATTAATATCTTTAGAGATGATATGTGCATTAAAGCGATGGATAGTTGCCAATATCTCACGATCATACACATCAATATTGCCCGCCATATCCTGGTCGAATAACTCAAACGCATACACGCCTTTACAGCCAGCAATGATTTCGACACATGGGGTGGCGCTGACATAATCGCCGGTAATTAATGTACCCGCATGCTCGGGTTCAAACGTGTTACGTACACGAAGAGCAATCTCGTTTCTACGCAGGCCTTTGGCTGCTTTAGGATGAATGGCTTCCATACCTAAATTAGCTAATTGGTCTGCGACATCATAATTCGTTCTGCCGATAGGTACGGCATTGTCTTCACCCACCAGTCTCGGGTCTGCACTGCTGAGATGAAATTCTTTATGAATGATCGCTTCGTTTGCTTCAGTCAGCACCGCAATACGACTGAAGCTCATTTCACTATAACCACGGTCAAACGTCGACATCAGACCATCATCACTGTGGGCGTAACCAGTGACTATAGGTAGTTGTTTTTTCAAGTCAATATCTTGAAAGGCGACTTTAATACGTTCGTCCAGCGGTAAATGTTTGTCTGTTTGCCAACCAGTTAAATCAACAAAAATGGCATCAATGCCATCACGTTTTAGTAGCTGGGTCATATTCCATGCACTGTGTGCTTCACCAATACTGGCCAGCATTTCACGGACTGTTTCAAGATGCATATCCAGCTCAAAGTGCCCATGCTGACAGAGTCTTTGCAAATCGGCTAAGCAACGTTCAGCATCATCTAAACGTTCACCAATGAACTGATTAGCACGCTCAAGATTGTCTGGTTTTTTGTAAAACGTTTCATTGATGGCAAAGATTTTTTGCTTCAGATCTTCGAGAGCTTGTTTCCAGCTGTCATCATGTAGTCCGTTTGCAAACAAGCCGAACACACCTGGTTGTCCGGTCTTTTTATGTTCCAGTAGCAGGTCGGTAATGCCGCCGTAAGCTGAAACAACAAATATACGATTGTAGAGCGAGTCGTTATGAACCGGTTTCAGAATAATGTTATCGCGCACAGCAACGTAGTCGCTCATAGAAGTGCCGCCGATTTTTTCTACCGTATGAAAACTCATTGTAATCTCTCTATTTCATCCTTCTGGGATTGGATATTGTTTACTGCCAAGGCGGCAGTTATGTAAGTCGATTGGCTTATTCGCCAGAGAAAGGCATCGGTTATGAGAAACCGATGCCTTGGCTCAATTTAGTCACTGATGGTGTCTGCTTCTAATTCGTAAGCACCATCTTTGTTATGAACTTCTGTGCCATGAAGCGGTGGATTAAACACGCATGCCAACTTCATTTCTTTAAAAGCACGAAGCATGTGTTTGTCGTGTTTGTCGAGGTTATATAACGTACCTGGCGTGATAGCGTATTTTTTACCATCATCCAGTGTTTCAACCTCACCTTCACCACTAATGCAATACACAGACTCCAGGTGATTTTGATAATGCATTCTGAAATCAGCACCTTCGTAGATAGTGGTGATATGGAAAGAAAATCCCATATTGTCATCTTTTAACAGCAAACGAGTACTGTCCCAGTTGCCATTAGGATCAACGATTTTACGATCCGTTTTTTCTGCTTCTTGAAGTTGTCTAACAAGCATTTCATATCCTCTGGTTCATTAATATTCGGAAGTAAAACGGGTGTCTGGGCACCCGTTTTATGTTCATAAGCTTATGATTGACGAGTCATTTTCTCGACTTCTTCACTCACTGAATAATCACCTTCGAAATAATCTTTTTCTTCTGGAATATTGTCAGCCTTGGCACATACTTCTTTGATTGATTGCTCAAGGATATCAATACCCTTCTCTAAGTTTTCTTGTGTGATCGTGAGCGGACATAAAAATTTGACCACATGATCATCAGTACCACTTGTTTCGATGATCAGACCTTTCTGGAAGGCGTTGTGGGTGATTTTTCCAGCAATTTCACCGCTCACACAATTAATACCACGGAACATGCCACGACCATGTGAGTTGAAGTTACCTTCACCATACAACTCAACGATCTTATCAACACGCTTAGCGATGTAATCACCTTTCGCTTGTACTTCTTTAGCGAAAGTATCGTCTTTCCAATAGTTATCCAGTGCCGCTTTTGCTGTAATGAAGGCAGGGTTATTGCCACGGAATGTACCGTTGTGCTCACCTGGTTTCCATTGATCTAACTCAGGCTTCATCAACACAATAGCGAAAGGTAAACCATAACCACTGAGTGATTTAGAGACAGTCACGATATCAGGGTAGATACCCGCTTCCTCAAAGCTGAAGAATGTGCCTGTTCTACCACAACCGGCTTGGATGTCATCAATAATTAGAAGTACGTCATGCTTCTTACATACTTCAGAAAGACTTTTTAACCAAGTCATTGAACACGCATTGATACCACCCTCACCCTGCACAGTTTCCACAATGACAGCAGCAGGTTTATCTACACCACTGCTTGAATCAGAGAGAACTTTGTCTAAGTAGTTAGTTGTATCAACATCATCACCCATATAACCATCATATGGCATACGAGTGGCACCACTGAGGCTCACGCCTGCACCACCACGGTGATGTCCATTACCTGTGATAGCTAAAGAACCCAATGTTTGACCATGCCAACCATTAGTAAAAGAAATGACATTTTCCCGCCCTGTATATTTACGAGCTGTTTTTAACGCAGCTTCTACAGCATTGGTACCCGTTGGACCTGTGAACATAACAATATAGTCAAGGTCACGTGGCTTAAGAATATTGTTGTTGAAACTCTCTAGAAACTCACCTTTGGCACGAGTGTGAAGATCAAGACCTTGAGTGATGCCATCGTTGTTGATGTACTCAAGCAATTTTTCTTTGAATAGATCGTTATTGTGACCGTAGTTCAGTGAACCTGCACCGGCTAAGAAGTCTAGATAGGCATTGCCTT
>NZ_DIAC01000120.1:10171-11305 GCF_002414625.1 Methylophaga sp. UBA5088
CTCGTCTTTTGCACGGTTGAACATGCGAGGGAAAGAGCGGGCATAAGAACGTACTTCTGATTCAATTTCATCAAAGATTTTCATAGGTTATTTTTCTCCTAGTAATATTTTTTTCGTATCCTGATATCTGTATCTATTCTGCTATAGCTCGAATGGACCGACTCTGACCAACATTTCTGTCTCATGTTGACCTGCAAAATGTTGTTGGCGATCAAACATCACTGATCGGTTTAGCTCCGCATCAAGCTTATTGGCCAAACTTTCAAATAATGCCCACGATGCACGATTATCCGGTGTGATAGTGGTTTCGATAAATTTCACATTCTTACATTGCTCACGGATCAGTATGTGACGAAGCATTCGGCTTGCAAGCCCTTGTCCTCTTGCTTTCTCGCCCACAGCGACTTGCCATATAAACAAAGTGTCAGGTTTCTTAGGTAAAACATAACCAGAAATAAAACCGACCAGTGTTTCATTCATTTCAGCAGCTACAGATGTTTGGGAAAAATGACTGCTCTGCAGCAGATTGCAATACATAGAATTGGTGTCCAGAGGAGGACAGGCAGCAATTAATTCGAAGACAGAAGAACCGTCTTCTGCTGTAGGTTCTCGGAGGGTAATGGAAACATTCTCATCGTTATTATTTGTCATTTATAAATAGCTCTATTATTTATATCTCTATTATTTTTAAGTCACAATAAACCTGAAATTTATCTAATAAAACTGCATATTTCTTATTAAACAGCAATTTAAATAAAGTAAGTCAGGCTGTTAATGATTTGATATATATAGTACACTAAATAAATATATTGTCCAGCCCGAGATTATCAACGTATATTCAATAGATGACATTACAGTTACAAGACAACAAACAATGGCTCTGCTTCGCCATAGAAGATGAAACTTACGCTCATGCGGTAGATAAGGTGAGGGAAGTTCATGACTATATCACCCCCGTCCCTGTACCGGGCTCGCCGTCATATGTAGACGGGGTACTCAATATAAGAGGAGAGATTGTCACTATTGTATGCAGCAGAAAACTGCTTGGTATTGCTGATTCATATGATGCGCGCCACATCATTATTCTGGAGTCAGATAATGGCTTAGTCGGAATAAGCGTCGATGAGGTGATAC
>NZ_DIAC01000120.1:11455-12069 GCF_002414625.1 Methylophaga sp. UBA5088
CCGTAAAACATAAACAACAGCTAATTATATTGGCCGACTTTGAGCGTTGTTTTAACCAATTGGAAAATTATGAGTAAAACTATCGGTTTAAATTTAGATGCAGTTTATAATCTTGATCTGACTGATAAGCAGAAGGATCACCTGTTGAACCAAATTGAAGAAGTTTTAATCGCTTTAAGGCGAGTTATTCGTGCAACTGATTTGCACTCTAAATATCTGGCAAAAACCACCAGCTTAACTGCACCACAAATTCTGCTTCTGCAAAGCCTCAGAGATAAAGGTCAGATAACCATTGGCGAACTGGCCAGTGAGATGAGTCTTAGTCAGGCAACGGTAACGACAATTGTTGATCGTCTGGAGAAGCGTGAACTGGTTTATCGAATGCGTTCAGAATCAGATAAGCGCAAAGTACATGTTCATCTGACTGATAAAGCATTGGAAATTCTGAAGAACGCACCGATTCCTCTCCAAGAACAGTTTACACGACAGTTTGGCGATCTCCAAGAGTGGGAACAAACCATGATCATTTCTGCTCTGAAACGGGTAGCCCAAATGATGGATGCTCAGCACATCGATGCCTCACCTGTGCTAGATATTGGTCTGTTAGATCGGCA
>NZ_DIAC01000120.1:12152-15863 GCF_002414625.1 Methylophaga sp. UBA5088
TCTTGAAGAGCATGATATTGGTCTGTTAGATCGGCATGATGCTCTACTCGATAATCATGCCGCTTTTCTAGACGAAAAAAATAAGACTTAGTGGTCCAATAATAAACGTAATTGCTGTGCAGGCATTGGATGACTGAAAAAGAATCCCTGAAATTCTGCACAGCCTAACTTCCTTAAAACTTCCGCTTGCTCACTGGTTTCAACACCTTCAGCGATCGTACACAGTTGCAAATTATCCGCTAACTGTACAATTGTTTGTGCTATGGCACAGTCTTTTGTATTTGAGACAATTTCCTCTACAAAAGAACGATCGATTTTTAAAGTATCAATAGGAAAGTTCTTCAAATAACTCAGAGAAGAATAGCCTGTACCAAAATCATCAATTGCCAGCCGCACGCCCAACTTTTTTAACGAAAACAAAAGTGGAATAGTCTCAGCAGTATCTTTCAACATGGCTGTTTCCGTAATTTCTAATTCAAGCGTTTCTGGTGGTAGATCAGTGACATCCAAAGTATTTTTTATCGTATCTAACAGATAAGATTGCGTAAACTGAGACGCCGATAAGTTCACAGCAATACGGTAGGCACAGCCTGATGTTTTCTGCCACTCCCTCACTTGGAGGCAGGCTTGCATCAAGACCCAGTTCCCAATTGATAAAATGAGTCCAGTACTCTCGGCCACTTCAATAAATACATCCGGTGTTAATAAACCCTTTGTAGGGTGACGCCAACGAAGTAATGCTTCAACCCCCACAATAGTGATGCTCTGAGCATCATATTGCGGCTGATAAAACACCTCAAACTGCTGTTCAGCCAACGCTATTCTGAGATCATTCTCCATCTCTAAACGTAATTTAAGATAGTTGTTCATACTTTCAGAAAAGAACTGATAATTATTTCTTCCCTTTTCTTTAGCATGATACATAGCCACATCGGCATGTTGTAATAAGGTCTGAACATTGTGACCATCATCAGGAAACAAGGTAATGCCCATACTAATTGAGATATGTAAAAACTTATCACTAATCAGGAAAGGCTCAGAAAACGCTTGAATTAAACGCTGAGCAATTTCAGCAACCTGCTCGACCCGGCCTACATCATCCAATAAGACAGTAAATTCATCACCGGCCAAGCGAGCAACACGATTATCAGCATCATAATTTGCTTTAGCGACGACATCTGAGTCTCTGACACACTCTCGAATTCTGACGGCAGACTGACAGAGCACCTCATCCCCAATGTGATGACCATAGGTGTCATTGATATATTTGAAACGATCTAAATCAAGAAACATCAGAGCAAATTTATTCTGATGGCGTTTTGCACTGGCAATGGCCGTTTCTAACTGCTCAATGAAAAGACGTCGATTTGGTAAATCTGTCAGCGTGTCGTAGTAAGCATAATAAGTAATCTCCTGCTCTGACTGTTTTCTTGAGGTAATGTCATGCAAGGTACCTACCATACGCCATTGACCATATTCGAAACTAATATCGGTCCGCTCATTCACAAATAACACGCTACCATCGTTACGAATAATCCGGTATTCAATATCATATGACTGCTTTTCGTAAACGGCTTGTTTGAGCGCCATCATCAAACGTGGCCTGTCATCTGGATGCACTTTTTTTAGCGCGGTTCGAACTGTCAGATTGGTTTCTTTTGAAAAACCCAGCATGTCGAACATATCTGATGAGCATTCGAGAAACTCGGACTCAAAATCCCACTCCCAATACACCAGATTGGCGATTGACTGGGCCTTAGCCAATTTATTTTTATTCAGGCTCAGCTCTTGAAGGGTTTTGTTCGCCTTGAGAATATAACGAACCCGATGTTTAAATAGCGGCCACTTCAATGGTTTGGTGATAAAGTCGGTGGCGCCAGATTCAAAAGCCTGTTCAATATCTTCAACATCATCCAGTGCTGTCACCATCACAATGGCACACTCAGCACCTTTCGGCAGAGCACGCAGTTGTGCACAGCACTCAAAACCATTCATGCCGGGCATCGATACATCAAGTAATGTGATATCAGGTTTATGCGTCGTAAATTGAATGATCGCTTCTTCACCCGATGCAGCTTCGACAATCTGTAACTCACTCGAGGTCAATGACTGAGTCATGAGCATACGTGTGGCGGGATCATCATCCACTATCAAGACTACTTGCTTTTTGATGGTATTTGCCATCAAATCCCCCGCCACTATTCATCTAAGAAAGAAGTCAATTCAACATAATGCGTATCTAGTTTATCTATATATCCCCCGACCTGGTCAAGATTATTTTGTCTTGCCAACATTTCTATTTGTTTTGCTAACTCGGCAACAGCCGAAGCGCCAATATTGAGTGAACTGGATTTCAAGGCATGTGCAGATTTAAATAATTGCTCTGCGTTTTGATTTTTATAGGCCTGTTTGATTGCCTGGATGAGACTTGGAGTATGCTCCATATAGACCTGAAAGATTTGCTCAACCATCTGTTGCCCACTTTCCCCTGCCATAGCGCGAATATCATCCACAACACGCATATTAAGTATAGAGTTTGAGCCCTTGGCGTCATCAAGATTAGTTGATTCTGGCAACTTTTCTTTGGTATATCCTAAGAATTTAGTTAATAAATCCACCAGCTTATTGAAATTAACTGGTTTAATCAGAATATCGTTTACCCCGGCAGCATAGAAGTCAGATTTAACTTGTTCATCATCATCCGCAGTTAACGCAATAATGGGGACTGTCAGCTTCAACCCCTTTCTGATTTGTTGAGTCGCTTCGATACCACTCATCATCGGCATGTGATAATCCATTAAAATCATGTCATATTCACTCACACGACAAGCGTCTAATGCTTCTTTGCCATCGCTCGCTAAATCCACTTTACAATCAAGTTTTTCTAGCATGTTCAAAGCAACGGATTGATTGACTTCATTATCTTCTACGACAAGTATTGTTTTGAGTGCCTTTTCGGCAGATGTTTTTAGCGAAGATGGTTTTTCTTCTGGTAACACCGTTGACCGAGAAATGACTTCAATAGGTAGGGTGAACCACAAACGATTGCCTTTATTAGTCGCCTCCAGACCGTAATCACCCAACATCAAGCTGATCAATTGGCTTGAGATCGCTAAGCCCAAACCGACGCCTGCTGTCATCGCTTGTTCACTATTCGAAGCTTGTTGAAAAGGTTCAAAAATACGTTGTTGTTCGACCGTATCTATAATTGGTCCAGGGTCGCTGACTGAAAATGTCAGAAAAGGTTTTGTCTCGTCAGTGCTCACAACAAGGCTTAACTCAATATTCCCAGGCGAGGAGAACCGGATGGCATTATCAATTAAGTTATTGAGGATTTGCCTTAACTTATGAGGATCCAATATGGCTTCTCTGACATCACACTGGTAGCTTAATGTCAGTGTATGTTCATTTTGACTAGCCTTTGCTTGATTACTCTCCAGTACTGAATGAAGCAGTCGATATAAATCCGTCTGTTGTAGCTCGACTGGCAGTTGGTTGTCATTTAGTTTTGAATATATTTGTAATCGTTCAATAACATCTAATAACTCATGAACTGAATCATTCAGCTGACTGGCCTTTTCATGTACTTGTGATTCAGTGATGTGAACTTTCAGAAATTCGACATCATTAATCATTTTATGCACTAAAGCCTTTAACCAACGACCACTGAGGTTAATAAGTGCTAATTTCGTGTTTTTTTCGTTCTCATAT
>NZ_DIAC01000099.1:0-1563 GCF_002414625.1 Methylophaga sp. UBA5088
GCGCGAACATTGGGTTGATATTCCATCTATACCAGCCGCTGATGGCACGGTAAATCGTACTATTTACACCGTAGATAAAGAAGTACGAGCACTTAATTTTGATGCCAGATTGGAAGGTATGTTTGATGTAGGTATGACAAATCATACCTTCGTAGTTGGTGTTGATCGTCAAGAGGCTACCTACGAAGAAGATAACTACTTTTACGGTACTGGCTTAGGCGGCACCATTAATGTCTATAATCCTCAATACGGTAACTTACAAAGTGGTGTTATTTCATACTCAAACCCCGATGATAATCGTATTGAACAAACAGGGGTTTATGTCGCCGACTCAATGGAAATTGGTCCCGTAGTTATCTCTGCTGCATTACGTCATGATTGGGCAAAAAATATCTCTCTCGCAGAAACTGGTCCAGATACAGAAAGTAATGAGAAAGTGAATACTGGAAGGATTGGATTAATGTACCGTTTTGATAATGGTATTTCACCATATGCCAGTTACACCGAAGCCTTTGTCATGAACTTGGGCACAGATGGGGCTGGTGGCACACTAGAGCCAACGACAGGTGTGCAACGCGAGTACGGTGTCAAATATTTATCTGATGATCGTAGTTTAGCTATCACAGCAGCTTACTTTGATATTACCCAACAAAATCGTGTAGAGCAGGGTTCAACACCGGGGGGCGTTTCGCAAACGGGTGCTACAGTTGATGGTTGGGAAATTCAGGCCAATAAACGCTGGGATAATTTCGAAACGCAGTTAGCCTACACGCAGCTCCACGCTGATGACGCGAACGGTAAACGTCTTGGCTCTGTAGCAGAACGGAATGCTTCGTGGTGGAATAAATTCTACATTGGCACTAATTGGCGTTTAGGTGCCGGTGTTCGCTATCTGGGTAGTAGAACTGGCTCAGGTGGCGCACCCTATATTCCATCAGAGATTTTGGTCGATGCGATGCTTGGATATTCTTACCAAAATTGGGACTTTACAGTTAATGCCCAGAATGTGACTGACGAAGTCTATACAGCATGGTGTCGAGGGGCTGGACAAGATTGTGGTTATGCACAGCGTCGTAATATTACAGGGAATGTTCGTTACCACTTCTAATCAGCATTTCTTAGAATTAAAAAGGCTCCGAAAGGGGCCTTTTTTATGCAGATAAAACAGGTTTTAACACGTATATCGGTTAGAATAACCCTTTTGTTTATCTGGAATTGAAATGAGCGATCTGCCGAATTGTCCTGCCTGTGGTTCTGAATACACCTATCAAGATCAAGATATGTTTGTCTGTCCTGAGTGTGCGCATGAGTGGCAGGAAGGTGAGAATAGTACAGCGGCTGATGATGATGTTATTCGTGATTCAAACGGTAATGTCTTGGAGGATGGTGACACGGTTACGGTGATTAAAGATCTGAAAGTAAAAGGATCTTCGGCTGTGGTGAAGGTAGGTACCAAAGTAAAAAATATCCGTTTGGTCGGTGGTGATCATGATATCGATTGTAAAATTGATGGTATTGGCGCCATGAAACTCAAATCTGAGTTTGTTAAAAAAGCCTGATACT
>NZ_DIAC01000099.1:1696-8726 GCF_002414625.1 Methylophaga sp. UBA5088
ACTTTTCATAGCCTGCCATGTATAGATCTTATTAGCTCGCTCTTATTTAAGGGAATATTATTGCTATGTCAGTAGAAGTGTTGCTGTTGAGATGGCAGTCATGTTTACCGTTTATATGTTCAGCATCGTGAGTTTGAAGTAGCAAATGAAAACACAAGTGAGCGGTTGGGCAGTAGTTCAAGAAGAGCCTTCAGGCTGTGGTATCGCTGCCTGTGCTAATTTAGCCCAGATAAGCTATGCCGAAGCCAAACAGCTAGCCAATTCATGGGGTATCTTTGCCGAGGATAAAACGCTTTGGTCCGAGACTTGCCATGTCAGGCAGTTACTCTCTGCATTGCATATCTCAGTCAGTAATAAGCAAACGACTTTTGTGTCATGGGACAGATTGCCTGATAGAGCGCTTATCGCTCTAAAGTGGCATAGGGAGCAAGGAAAGCCATTTTGGCATTGGGCGGTGTTTACGCGTGATGGCGACAATGCTGTGGTCATTGATTCTGCCAGACGTTTGAAATCACCTATCAGAACAGACTTTGGCCGAATGAAGCCAAAGTGGTTTATCGAGGTGAAATGATGGCAGATATCGTATTCATTTCCCATGGAGGTGGGCCTTTACCGCTATTAGGTGACCCTTCACATCAAGAGTTAGTTGACACACTGACTACCCTCTCAACACAGATAAAAAAACCAAAAGCGATTATTGTGATCAGTGCGCACTGGGAAGCAAATCATGTCCGCATCACACATCAAAAACAGCCTGGTTTGCTCTATGACTATTATGGCTTTCCTGAGGCTTCTTATGCGTTTAAATACCCTTGCGAAGGTGCACCTGAGTTAGCTGAACAGATAGTGAAAAAACTTAATGCCGCCAATATAGCTGCGGAGCTTGAGGAAGAGCGGGGACTGGATCATGGGGTGTTTGTGCCGCTAACCATTATGTATCCAGATGCAGATATTCCCTGTATTCAGCTTTCTTTAGTCAATGGGTTGGATCCTGAGCTTCATCTAAAGATCGGAGAAGTACTGAATGACACTCTGGCTGAAGATGTGCTTATTATTGGTTCGGGTTTTTCATTTCATAATATGCGCGCTTTTTTTAGCAAAGACGATCCGACTCATGCACAAATGAATCAGTCTTTTGAAGACTGGCTCGCTGAGACGTGCTCAAGTGCTAATATCAGCGAGCAAGATAGGAAGGTGCGTTTGCAACACTGGGATGAAGCGCCTCACGCACGCTATTGTCACCCCAGAGAAGAACATCTGTTACCCCTTCATGTTTGTTATGGTGCTGCTGGGCGAGCTTGTGATGCTGTGTATTCTCTATCTATATTAAATAAACAGGCCAGTATGTACCTATGGTCTACACCTGGATATTGAGCCTCAATTGTGAGTGAGTGTTTACACTTTTAATACTTTTTTGATCTGAACCCAAAAAAGCAGGCGATGATAGCAATACTACAGGCGCCTATAACAACTCCATGCCAAGCATAATGCTGGTAAAGCAAAACTGAGAACCAGGACCCAAATGCACCACCGATAAAATAACAGGTCATATAGGCTGAAGTGAGCCTATTCCTGATGTCAGGGTGTAATGAATAAATTTTATTTTGATTGCTGACATGCACTAACTGTACAGCCAAATCCAACAATAATACGCCGACTAGAAGCGCAATAAGTGAACTTGGCGCCTTAAAGAGCAGTAGCCAGCTAAGTAGTAATACTGATAAACCTAAACGAGTACCAAGATCGCCTTTTCCGGCATCGGCTAATTTACCAGCCCATGACGCAGCAAATACACCTGCCACACCAACAAGACCAAACAAGCCGATAGTAGCGTCGCTATATTCATAGGGAGGCTCGGCTAATAGGAAGGCGAGGGGCGTCCAAAACATACTAAACAAGACAAATGACAACATCCCCAAAATGGATCGATAACGAAGTATTGGTTCTTTGATAAACAGGCCCATAACAGAGCCTAATATCTGCTTGTAGCTCATATCGTTATTGTTATGGTAAGTCGGTAAATAACGAGCCAAAGCCAGTGTTGTAATGAACATAGCAACAGCAGCAAACCAATAAATGTATCGCCAGCTACCCAGGCTGGATAAGCCGCCCGCCACAACACGAGCCAACAATATGCCCAGCAAAAGTCCGCCCATGATTGTGCCAATGACTTTGCCTCGGTGTTGTTCTGAGGCCAGTGTGGCGCCCAGTGGCAGTAATACTTGCGCGACAACAGAGCTAAGGCCTGTTATGGCTGTGCCGAGTAATAACCATGGCAAACTTCCAGCAAAGCCACTTATTAACAAACCAACGGTTGCGAATAGGCTCATGACAACAATAAGTTGACGGCGCTCTAGCCTGTCTGCCAACGGCACTAAAAACAACAAGCCTATGCCGTAACTCAGCTGAGCTGTGGTGACGATATTGCCGGCCAGGGAGTGACTTAGCCTGAATTCATTGGCTATGGTATCGAGTAATGGTTGGGCGTAGTAATTACTTGCTACGGCAATGCCGGTGGCGGTTGCCATCAGTAAAACTAAGCCTTGCGTAAGTACGGTTTGTTGTTTTGTCATAAGGCATTTCAGAGAGTGAATTAGCCATACTATGCGATGTAAGTATTAATGATTCAAATGCATTGTTATCATTGAAGCTATCTTTAAATGAGATAGATCAATGAATCTAAGACAAATTGAATATGTCGTAGCTGTAGCCGAAGAATCAAGTTTTACCCTGGCAGCTAGACGCTGCCACACCGTTCAGTCGGCATTAAGTCATCAGATTACAAAGCTAGAAGAGGAGTTAGGCGTATCCCTTTTTGAACGTACTTCAAGAAAGGTCTCTCTAACGCTGGCGGGACAGTCGTTTGTGGAGCAGGCTAAACATACCTTAGATTCAGTGCAAAAAATTTACACTGACGTGACAGCAACAACGGGGCTTGTTTCTGGCCGCCTTAATGTCGGGATGATTTCAGCAATGACTATAGTCAATATCGTAGATGTCTTTGCAGAGTTTCACCAAAATTATCCAGAGGTTGATATTGGTTTAAAAACAGCAGGTAGTGAAGTATTAATTACCGATGTGACAAACCATCGTCTCGATATAGCTTTGATTGGCTTATGGGTCGATGAATCCATATCTGGGGTGGAATATACTCAACTGGCTGAAGAGCCTCTGGTCGCCGTGCTTCCATGCAAACATCACTTGGCAAAGAATCAGCTGTTGTCATTACATCAACTTGCCTCTGAGCCGATGGTTAACTACCCAAAAGAAAGTAGTGCTCGAAGACAGACTGATGAAGCCTTTGCAAGTCAGGGACTGGTATCTAAAGTAAAGTTTGTGGTTGACCACATCAGTTTAATTGAGCAGTTAGTTGCGTCTGGCCTGGCTTATGCCATCGTTCCGAAGCCTTTGTCTGAACAATTCTCAGATGCTGTGGCTATACCCATAAAAGAAGCCCCAAAGCGTGCTTTGTATATGATTTGGTCATCAAGGCCCAGTCCAGCAGCAAAAGCATTTATGTCATTTATCCAGACTTAACAAAATTACTGGAAAGCGAGGAGGTCGTTTGGGTCGCGAAATAACCCGAATAAACTCACTATTAAATTGTTAGCGAAGACTTTAGGTGATCTTTGGCTCGTTCTCTTAACCGCTCTGATTTCTGTACTAATGTATTTGCTCGAGCCATTCTTAGCTTTATTTATATAAACGAGATATAGACTTCATCCACAATAAAATCCTGACTTTTTTGTCTTAGAAAAAGTCAGGTAGACAGCAGGAAAGCAAACAAATACGCTACCTGCAAATCATATAGGAATAAAAACTATGGCAAGTGTAGGTTTATTAGCTCTGGTCGATGATATTGCATCATTACTTGATGATGTATCAGTGATGACAAAGGTGGCGGCAAAAAAAACGGCGGGCGTATTAGGTGACGATCTTGCACTTAATGCACAACAAGTAACAGGTGTTGATCCCAAAAGAGAGTTACCTGTCGTATGGGCGGTAGCGAAAGGTTCATTTCTTAATAAACTGATACTTGTTCCTTTGGCTTTGATCATCAGTGCTGTTTTTCCGATTGGTGTGACGATTTTATTGATGCTTGGTGGTTTATTTCTTTGTTACGAAGGCATGGAAAAACTGGCTCATAAATGGTTACCACATGAAGAAAGTGATGACGAGCATAAGAAAAAACTGGCTGCAGCAACGGCAGATGAAGATATTGATATCAAAGCTTATGAACGTAAAAAAATAAAAGGGGCGATCAGAACAGATTTTATTCTTTCCGCAGAGATTATTGTGATCGCACTTGGTGTGGCTCAGGGTGAAAGTCTACCGACGCAAGCCATCGTGGTGTCTTTAATAGCCATTGTGATGACCTCAGGCGTATATGGCCTGGTAGCGGGTATTGTGAAATTCGATGATGCCGGTTTGGCTTTAGTCAAAGCCGGACAGGGCGATAGCCGCTTTGATGGTTTCCAGCGTAAGCTGGGTCAGGTCATTTTATTTCTCGCGCCCAAGTTGATGAAGTTTCTATCGGTGGTGGGCATGATCGCCATGTTTTTAGTCGGTGGCGGTATTCTGGTGCATGGACTCCCTTTTTTACATCATCTATTAGAGGGTTTGAATGCATCAATGGGTGCAGTCATGACCGTTATGATGCCTGTGTTATTTAATGGTGGTGTTGGCCTGATTGCGGGTGTGATGGTGTTATCCATTGTGACTGGCATGAAGAAATTGTTTTAAAAAGATGGGCCAGCCCCAATTCAGGCTGGCCCGTTTTTCTATATCAGACCAAAGGCTAACATGGCATTCGCCACACGTCTGAAGCCGGCAATATTGGCACCCAGTACATAATTGTGTGGTTCACCAAACTCTTCAGCGGTTTGGCAACAAGCTTTATGAATGTGGTTCATGATTTCATGCAGACGATCTTCATTGTATTCATAACTACTGCTGTGAGTGGCATTGAGCTGCATTTCTAAGGCGGATGAAGCCACGCCCCCCGCATTGGCGGCTTTGCCTGGAGCAAAAGCGACATTATTCGTCTGAAAGACTTTAATCGCTTCTGGTGTACTGGGCATATTGGCACCTTCACAGACAGCAATACAACCGTTTTTGACTAAGGTTTGTGCGTCTTCTTCTTCCAATTCATTTTGAGTAGCGCAGGGGAATGCAATATCACACGGAATATCCCAGATATTGCCATTTTCAATGTATTTGGCGTCAGGATGAATATCGAGATAAGTGTAGATTCGCTGTCTTTCTACTTCCTTTATACGAATAATGGCATCAACATCAATACCTTGTTCATGCACGATGACACCACCAGAATCTGAACAGGCAATGACTTTTGCACCAGAAGCCCGCAGTTTTTCCATAGCATAAGTCGCCACATTGCCTGAGCCCGAAACCAAGGCGACTTTGTCCTTCAATTCCTCATCATGAACAGCTCTGAGCATATCTTCACAGAAAAAGACGGCACCATAGCCGGTGGCTTTTTTACGAATTAATGTGCCACCCCAGCTTGGACTTTTACCTGTGATTACGCCCGCTTCATAACGTTGCGTAATACGCTTGTATTGACCAAACAGATAACCAATTTCTCTACTACCAACACCAATATCACCAGCAGGTACGTCGGTAGACTCACCAATATGACGATAAAGGCTGGTCATAAAACTCTGACAAAAACGCATGACCTCACGATCAGATTTACCTCTGGGGTCAAAGTCTGCTCCGCCTTTGCCACTACCAATAGGCAGGCCTGTTAACGCATTTTTGAAAGTTTGTTCAAAGGCGAGAAATTTGATTGTGCCAAGCGTGACACTGGGGTGAAAACGCAAGCCACCCTTGTATGGACCTAATGAACTATTAAAACCAACGCGAAAACCTCTGTTGATATGGAGTTCGCCATTATCATCTTCCCAAGGCACACGAAATATCACTTGTCGCTCTGGCTCACATAAGCGCTCGATAATTTTTTCTTGGTGATACTCAGGGTGACGTTCTAACACCGGTGTTAATGTTTCCAAAACCTCATACAGGGCTTGATGAAATTCTGGTTCGCCCGGGTTACGACTGATAATTTGCTGATAAATAGATTCCATTGTTCTCGGCTTATATCCTGTTGTTGAGTAAATGAAGACAGACAAATAGTGAGTGCTTCTGCTACTGACACTCAATATACGGGTGAGTTTTCTACTTTAGCAAATTACGCTGGCATGTAAATTTGTCCGTTTCGATTGACAACACATAATGAAAAGCATTTGATCATAGTTAATCACGACGCAAATGGACCTTTTATAATGAGAAAATCGTATGTTTTGATGTGGGTGTTGGGGTGGTGTTTACATTCACCTGTTGCGGCTGCCTATGACTGTTATCAACCTTCTCCTACAGTCGAGTCTTTGGAAGAGGAATACCGTAATAATGATAAAAGCCTTGTCATAGATAAAAATGAAGAAGCGCTCCAGTTTCTCAAACAACTGAAAGGACAATGGACAGGCACTGGCGAGGAAATTTCCTGTAAAGGTTCGGATAACAACCCACAAAAACTACATAAACAAATGCAAGTCGAAGCAGATGTTGAAGAAAGCAGTATTGTGTTGTTTAGAGCACGTTTAGAAAAAGTGTTTCCGGCAGAGCGTGTCAGTCGTTCGGAGACCTTAGGTCTGATTAATATCGAAAGTTTGTATGGACTGAGTGCAAACGGTCGACATATTGAGGCGAATCAACGTGAGTTTGCTTCGAATGGTCCTAATGCTGGTGTTCGTTATTTAGAGTATATGATTACCATTGATGCGCCTAATGATGATGAGCTCTATGTAGAATGGTCATTGTTTACTAACGGAGTCTACGTTTTTACTCAGAAGCTTAATCTCACCAGAAATTAAAAAAAGAGCCTGAATAGTCAGGCTCTTTTTTGACTTATTTAAGTAACAAGAACATCGCACGGCGGCCGCGAACAATATTAAATAATAATTCCTTCGCATTACTCACCATTGGCTTGAACTGCTCTAGTGCAGTGACT
>NZ_DIAC01000099.1:8874-10279 GCF_002414625.1 Methylophaga sp. UBA5088
ATGCAGTGACTGGCTGGCGGTTGACCGAGGTGATAATGTCATCAGGTCTTAGGCCTGCTTTCCAGGCGGGGCTGCCACGCTTGACTGAATACACCACCACGCCTTCAATCTGACCGTAATAGGGCGAGTCCTGCTCAATATCACCAAAGGTGGCACCAGAAAGCTTAGGATGCACTAACCCATCAGATGCTGTCTTACGCGTTTGTTTTACTGTTGCTTTAATGGTTTTGGCTTTGCCATTGCGAATAATATCGAGCTTCACAGTTTGACCAACAACCATCAAACCAATGGTATTTCTTAGGCTATCCGCATTCAGCAATGGCGTGTCATCGACTGCTGTGATCACATCACCGACTTTCAAGCCGGCATCCGCGGCAGCTGAATCAGGAATCACATGACTCACAACGGCGCCTTGTTGACGCTCAATATTAAAGGCTTGTGCTAATTCAGGCGTAATATCCTGCATTTGAACACCTAAGTAAGCACGCTGCACTTCACCATGTTCTAAGAGCTGATCGGTAATTTGTTTAACGAGGTTACTGGGAATAGCAAAGCCGATACCGATATTGCCAGATGAAGCACCACCTGGTGAAAAAATAGCGGTATTGATACCTACCAGTTCGCCACGCAGGTTAACTAATGCACCACCTGAGTTACCAGGGTTAATGGAGGCATCTGTTTGGATAAAGTTCTCATAGCCTTCAATCCCGAGGCCACTTCTTCCCAAGGCACTAACAATACCTGAGGTGACTGTTTGTCCCAGACCGAATGGGTTACCGATGGCGACAACAAAATCACCAACGCGTAGTGAGTCGGAGTCTGCCAAAGGTAGGGCAGATAAGTTGTCATCTGGAATTTTAATGAGTGCCACATCGGTGGCAGGATCGCTACCAACAATCTCAGCCTGGAAAGTCCTGCCATCATTCAGTGAGACCGTCACTTCATCGGCGCCGCGTATGACGTGGTTATTAGTAATGACTAAGCCTTCTTTGGCATCAATAATGACGCCTGACCCCAGACTTTGACGTTGTCTGACCCTTGGCTGCTCGGGCACATTAAAAAAGTGCCTAAAAAAAGGGTCATTCATGAAAGGGTTATCTTGAACTCTGACTTCACTCTTTGTCGCAATGTTGACCACAGCAGGTTTACTGCGATCTAGCATTGGCGCCAATGTGGGCATTTCACCTTTATCAGAAAACCAGTTAAGTGGAAGGGCAGCTGATGCGACTTGAGCAATCAAAACAAAAGCGGCTAACCAGACAATGGATGATTTAAAGCTGAACTTCACAATGCCTCCTGATACTCTATTCCAATGACTCACGTGGGTTAAATGCCATTTCTTCTGCCATTTGTTGATAGAGTTTTTTCGCTTTATCAGAGTCAGCAGGCGGCACTATTATCTGCA
>NZ_DIAC01000099.1:10384-17938 GCF_002414625.1 Methylophaga sp. UBA5088
GACCACAAATTCATCGCCAGGTTCTTTGCCTGGTAATCCACGACCTTTTAGTCGCATTTTTTGACCACTGCGTGCACCTGCAGGAATGGTCAGATTAATTTTGCCAGCGAGTGTGGGCACAGTAATTTTTGCACCTAATGCCGCTTCCCATGGTGCAATAGGTAAGTCGAGATATACATCTTTTTCTTCCAGACGGAAGTAACGATGTGGTGCTACATTCACTTCGAGATATAAATCACCTGACTTACCGCCACCGCCAGATTTTCCCTGACCGGACAAACGAATTTTTTTACCAGAGGCAATACCGGCTGGTATTTTTACGTTAATGGTGCCGGACTGACTGGCGCCAGCAGGACGACGGATAGTCTTGGTGGCACCGTTGAATGCATCTTCCAGTGAGATGGTAATTTTGGCGTTAACATCTTCACCACGGGCGAAGAAATTATCACCCATGCCGCCGCCCATTCCTCCCATGCCGCCAAACATGTTTTCAAAGAAGCTGCTAAAGTTACCGCCACCAAAACCAGCATGATCATCCCAACCAGGTGGTGGGTTAAAGGATTGACCATGACGATAATTACTACCAAACTGGTCGTATTGTGCTCGTTTTTGTTCGTCACGTAAGACTTCGTAGGCTTCACCTACTTCCTTAAATTTGTCTTCGGCATTGGCTTCTTTACTGACATCAGGGTGATATTTTCTGGCCAGTTTTCGATAGGCTTTTTTTATCTCGTCCTGAGAAGCATCACGGGCGACGCCCAAAATTTTGTAATAGTCTTTGTATTCCATAAATGGATTCATTACCTGAAATTGATCTTGATCATGTAATTGGGGATTTCAATGTCTGTTTTCAATGGGTTTAGGGATTTTTCTGATGAATTAAAACAGCCTGTATGGGAGAATTTTCCCCACTTACGGGATTAATGAATATTTATAAAGAGAGAATTGGATTATGTTTTCAAAAAAACAACTCACATTGATGGTGGCGGCTGCGGCGACCACAATGTGGCACCCCGCTTTTGCTGAAGAAACTAGCGAAGATGATATTTCCTTAGGAGAGATGGTAGTCACAGGTACAAGATCAGAAACCTCACTCAGAGAGTTAGCTGGTAACACTGGCAAAGTCTCTGAGCAAGAGATTGATCTTATAAATGCTGACCATATTGAAGAAACTCTCGCACGCGTAAGCGGTGTGAATATTCAACGCGGGAATGGCGCCGAATCATTAGTCGCTATCCGTTCACCAGTATTAACCGGTCCCGGTGCTGCGGGTGCTTTTCTCTTTATGGAAGATGGTATTCCATTACGAGCAGCCGGATTTGCCAATAATAATGGCTTAGCTGAAGCCGGTTATGAGTGGGCAGACAGCATTGAAGTTGTTAGAGGTCCCGGTAGCGCGTTGTATGGGTCTAATGCGGTACATGGTCTGATAAATGTGCTTTCCAGACCTCCATCACTCGATCTAGAGAGGATTCTTGATGTCACCGTCGGATCGGATGACCTTTATAAGTTGAAAGGTACTGTCAGTGATACTGTTGGGAAACATGGGTATCGTGTCAGTTTTAGTGGCACTGACTTTGGTGGTTGGCGAGATGATTCAGAGTATGGTCAACAAAAAATTACAGCACGTCACGATTACTACGCAGACAATGGCGATACGTTCACAACCGTTTTCTCAGCCTTTAACCTAAATCAGGAAACAGCAGGTTTTGTAGAGTCGGATGATGAAAAGGCTTATGAAGATAGTTCATTGATGAAAACTAATGATGATCCTGATGCATTCCGTGATTGGCACTCTGTTCGGCTACATACACGTTGGGATCATGTCATGGCGAATGGCGATACATTGAGTATTACGCCATATTTTCGTGATAACCGTATGAAATTTAGGCAGCATTATCTACCTTCACGAGCCATTGAGGAAAATGAACACACAAGTGTAGGAACTCAGATTGCCTACTATATGGACTTGGATGGTGGTCATAAAGTGATTTTCGGTACAGATTTAGAGTACACCGATGGCAGTCTGAAACAGACGCAACAGCGTGCTAGCTATACTGCCTTTGATAAAAATCGGCAACAAGGAGTTCACTACGATTATGACGTTGCGGCGACAACTATCGCTCCTTATATCCATGCTGAATGGCAGTTAGCAGAGAAATGGCGTGCAACAACAGGTTTACGGTTTGAGCATGTTAATTATGATTATGACAACAATGTTGCTGCTGGTACAGGTGAAGCTGATGGAAGCTCATGTTTTGCATCACCATCAGAATGTTTATATCTGAGACCTGCAAATAGAGAAGATACATACAATGACTGGAGTCCTAAGTTTGGTATCGTGTATGAACTAAACCAAGCTCACAGCTTGTTCGCTAATTACTCTCGAGGTAATCGTGCACCTCAAACAACGGACTTATATCGATTACAGAACCAGCAAACCGTTGGAGATATGGATTCTGAGAAGTTGGATAGTATAGAAGTGGGTTCACGTGGAACGGTAGCTATCATCGACTACGAAGTAAGTTTGTTTTATATGAAAAAGAAAAACTTCTTCTTCCGTGACTCGGATGGACTAAATGTAACTGATGGTAAGACAAAACATCGTGGTCTAGAAGTGGCACTATCAATGCCGTTATTTGAACAATTTGATTTAGGTGCTAACTACACTTATGCCAGACACACATATGACTTTACTAATACAGCAAGTGAAGTTTTTTCTGGCAATGACATTGATACTGCACCAAGACATATCGCTAATGTCCGCCTTGGATGGGATGTTAATCCACACAGCCGAGCTGAACTAGAGTGGCAACACATGGGGGATTACTATTTAGAACCTTCAAATGAGCACAAATATGATGGTCATGATCTACTGAATTTGCGTGTAGAAACAAAAGTGACTGAAAAGCTGACTTTACATGGACAGGTCAAAAATATTCTAAATGAGGAATACGCTGATCGAGCTGATTATGCCTTTGGAAGTTATCGTTTCTTCCCTGGGCAGAAACGTAACTTCCAGATTGGAGCAAGTTACAGCTTCTAAACGGAATTCGGTGTGTTAAAAAGGCGCTGATGATCAGCGCCTTTTTATTTGCATGGAAAAAAGATTAATGACTCGCTGCCCGGCGCTCTTCTAAGCGCCTTAAAAACTCTCGCATAATGTCATCGTATAAAGCCATGCCGAGATAATGATCTTCGACACCGCTATCAATGCTGGGGTTGTCATTAATTTCAATAATGACAATACGGTTACCGCTTTGTTTGATATCCAAGCCGTATAGACCATTTCCTATCAATTTCGCTGCTTTTGTCGCAATTTTCAGCACTTTTTCTGGTACTTCGCTCATCGGGATGGCGGAAGACTTACCACTGGAGGTACCTTTTTTGGTGTTGTGGTTGTAGATTTGCCAATGGCCTTTGCTCATAAAGTACTGGCAGGCATAGATAGGCTTGTTGTTAAACATACCAATACGCCAGTCGTAGTCGGTATACATAAACTCTTGCAAGAGAATAATGGCTGACTGTTGGAAAAAGGCAGGCGCTTGCTCTCGAAGCTCGTCTGCATTGTTGACCTTAATCACACCTTTTGAAAAGGCACCGTCCGGAATTTTCATCACCAATGGAAAGGTGGCTGTTTCACAAAGTTTGTCCAGACCAGCGGTATCATTACGATATAGCAGGTGTGAATCCGGCATAGGTAGATTATTGGTGGATAGCAGTTCTTTTAAATAAATTTTATTCGTGCAGCGAATAATGGATGTGGGGTCGTCAATCACTACTAAACCTTCACTTTCTGCACGACGGGCAAATTTGTAGGTGTGATTATGTGTAGCGGTAGTTTCACGAATAAATAAGGCGTCATATTCTGCTAGGCGAATGTAATCTTTGGGGGTAATCAGCTCCACATCAATACCAATGCGACGTCCACTACTGATGAATTTCTTCAATGCGGCCATATCACTCGGCGGCATGGTTTCTTTAGGATTATGCAAAATGGCCATGTCATATCGAAACTGGCGACGCTTAGCCGGCTTCCGCCATAAGCGATGGCTGAAGTTATCTAAAGCTTCTGCAAAAAAATCTTGCTCGGTTTCTGTGAGCCTATTAATCGCACCGGCTTTTATCTGGCTGATAATCCAGTGACCATTAAAGCTAAATTCCACCTCCAGTATCGGGCAGGGGAATTGTTCAAAGATTTGTCGGGCCAGCTTCTGTAAAGAGCTGATAGGTGTTTGCCCAAAACAGATCTTCAGCACGAAGCTTTCACCTGAAGCCATGCTGAGCTGTTTATCAAGCTGAGTGGATAAATCCGACAAGTCGTAGGCATAAAGGCTTTTGCGAGATAAGTCATTAATAGTGCGAAGTCCGGGCAAAACACGGTGCCCTCTGGCTTCTGCCACCATCGAGCAATAATAGCCGCGACTGAGATAATCCAGACTTCGACATAAATTAAGAATTTGCGCAGGGGCATGAGTATTTTGCGATAAGGATTGTAGATAGGTATCAACATCGATCACTTGTTCGCTGGGAAAGTAAGGACTCCAGTCATCAATATTTTCAACTATTATCAAATGCTTAGTCATGTCTTGTCCTTGATGATGGTAGTGTCAAAAGGCTTTCTAAAAGCGAATCATAAAGTGAATAGACAGGTGATGTAATAAAAAATTTTGCATCCCTTTTTATTTGCTGGTCAAAATGGCAAAACTCACATATCCTTCGCGAAAATTTTGCACAGGAGGCCCATTAAAATGTATGCAGATGCCGTTTTAAGCGTATTTTCGCAGCGCTATTCCAGCGCAAGAGATAAATTCATCAATAATGTCGAAACCAGCTCGATTATTGAAAGACTAACGCATCATCCTCATCCACTTAAAGGCCCGAAAAACGAAAAGTTATTTTGTGATATTGCCTGGGCGGGTAATCCAAAAGCAGAAAATATTATTGTATTAGTGTCCGGACTACACGGTGTGGAAGGTGGCGCTGGCTCAGCAATTCAAGCAGATTTTGTGACACGTTATCGTCGTCTGCCTCAGGATGTCTGTGTGGTCCTGGTTCATGCGATCAATCCATGGGGATTTGCCTGGGCCAGTCGTGGTGATGATCAAGGTGTGGATGTGAACCGTAACTTTGTTGATTTCAACAGTGAGTTACCGGCCTCAAAAGCAGCAAAAATCTGGCAAGAACTGGAACAAGGTAAAGCCGATATTGCCACCGTCGCTCAGGACAGGGAAAAGTTTGATTTATTGTCAGAAGGTCAATACGAACAAGCTTCAGCACCTTATTATGGCGGCAGCGAACCCACATGGTCACGTCAGCTTATTGAACAGTTGGCCGCACAAATTAAACCTGCCAAACGTAAACAAGTGATCGTGATTGATATTCACAGTGGATTGGGCCCCTATGGTTTTGGTGAGCTTATCTGTGATCATCCTGTTAACAGTCAGGGTCACCAATATGCTGTCGAGTTATTTGGTGCAACAGTCACTGAACCTTCACTGGGGACATCCAGCTCTGGAACAAAACTCGGTTTGCATGATTATTTCTGGCATCAGCAAGGCGATAATGTGTGCTTTTTAACCTTGGAGTTTGGTACGTTTGGTACTCAGCAGATGTTGCAAGTGTTATCGGATGATCAAAAACTACAACAGAAAGGCAAGATTGACTGGTCTGATGATGCCACGATGGATGTAAAACACGCTATGCAAGATTTCTTCTGCCCTGATCAAAAACAGTGGCAGGAATTAGTATTGTTCCGTGGTCGTCAGGTTATTGAAATGGCGTTAGACGGATTAACTGAACATGCCAATCAAAACTCCCGCTGAGTTTTTGCTGCGTGAAGCAACACTTGATGACGTTAACGCGCTCAGTGAGTTAGAAGAAACGTGCTTTGAAACGGATCGTATTTCAAGACGCAGTTTTAAATGGATGATCAAAAAAGGTCACAGCTTGTTGTTGGTGGCGACTACCAATGACACTCTGGTGGCTTATGTGTTGTTACTTTACTCACAAGGAACGTCACTTGGCCGGGTATATTCATTAGCGGTTGATGCGAATTATCGAAAAGCCGGTATCGCCGCTAAATTAATGCAGGAAGCTGAAACACAGGCGCTGGATGATGGGCGAAGCTTTCTGCGTCTGGAAGTGCGACCTGATAATCTCGGCGCCATTAAGTTATATGAAAAACTCGGCTATCAACCGTTTGATATTGTCACTGACTTTTATGAAGATCATGCTGATGCTATTCGCATGATGAAAGTGCTGCATCATGTGCCTGAAGTCACACACCCAGAGGTTGCTCACTACTCTCAGTCAACCGACTTTACCTGTGGGCCTGCTTGCCTAATGATGGCAATGAAAAGCATGGATGGTGAGTTAGCACTCACTCGTCAACTTGAATTGCAGTTATGGCGCGAAGCCACAACAATTTTTATGACCTCCGGTCATGGTGGCTGCAGTCCACAAGGCTTGGCTTTAGCAGCCAATCAGCGAGGTTTGAAAACAACCCTTGTCTGTAACTCAGATGACATTCCCTTTATTAATGGTGTACGCAGTGAAGAAAAGAAGTCGGTTATTGAATGTGTGCACCAAGATTTTATCGAAAAAATAGCTGAATCTGATATTCAACAAATCAAAGCACCGGTTGATGCGGCGTTATTAAGCGAGTATCTATCTAAAGGGGCACTGGCGCTTGTCTTGATAAGCTCATATCGTCTGAACCAAAGTAAATCCCCCCACTGGATTTTGGTCGTGTCTGTTTCTGACACCTTTGTATATTTCCATGATCCGGATGTGGATTGGGATGATAATAAAAGTGTGACAGATAGTGGTTATATTCCCGTTACACATAAAGAATTTAACCGTATGATTGGCTACGGCAAACCCCGTTATCAAGCTGCTGTCATTGTCAGCCCATCCAATAAGAAATGAACTTTACTTCACTGCTGGCAGTCGGTTTTGCTTGCAGGGGATAACTATGATCGAAAAACTAAAACAAATGTTTTCATCCACCTTGGGTGATAACACCGATGTCTATTTAGCGAATCAACAGCAGTCTAAAGTGCTGGCGGCGGTAGCATTAATGATTGAAATTATTGCGGTCGATGATGAAGAGCATGAGACAGAAAAGGCCATGCTGCGGCAGATCCTGGCAAGTCAATTTGATGTCAAAGATAGCGACGCTGAGAAATTGATTGCCGAAGCTGAAGCAGCACACAATGAAGCCACTGACTTTTATCACTTCACAGCCGATATTAATCAGCAATATAACGAACAAGAGAAAATCGAACTCATCGAAATGCTTTGGCAAATAGCCTGGGCCGATCATGAACTACAAGATATTGAAGAACATGTGATTCGTAAGCTCGCCAGTTTGTTATACGTTTCCCACAAAGACTTTATTGCTACTAAGCTCAAAGTTGTTGGCGAAGCCAGTTAAGGCTATAACAGCCCAATTATACTTCATGCTTTTTTAAAATAATCCTTATAAATCAAACAGCCCGTTATTTTTATTATTGCTAAATTACTTCCAAAACGATAATGTATCTCATTATC
>NZ_DIAC01000099.1:18081-18680 GCF_002414625.1 Methylophaga sp. UBA5088
ACGATAATGTATCTCATTATCAATTGTCACGTAATTCTATTCATAATGGCTGTGCAATCGCTGGAATCGCTTTATACAGAACATCAAGACTGGCTTCAGGGCTGGATCCGTTCTCGTTTAAATCATGTTGAGCACGCGCAAGATTTAACGCAGGAAACCTTTATCAAGATATTGATGAAGGGGCGTGAGCATGAGTTGAACTCACCTAGAGCATACTTAAGCAGTATTGCGCGTGGTTTGCTGGTGGATTTTTTTCGTCGTCGTACAGTAGAGCAGGCTTATCTCGATGCGCTGGAAATAGAACCAGAGCAACATACGATGTCTGCAGAGCAACACCATCTCATTATCGATACCTTGTTACAGATTGAACATATGCTGGATGAGATGAGTGAGCGCGGACGACAAATTTTCCTACTCGCTCAGCTGGATGGGCTGTCATTTGCTGAAATCAGTCGGCGCTTAAATGTTTCCGTGGCGACTGTTCGTAAGCATTTTATTCGAGCGATGGCGCAGTGTTTGTTATTGGTTGAGGACTCACCATGAAACTCACCGAAGATATCTTAACGCAGGCCGCCAGTTGGTTTGTGGATCTTCGAAGT
>NZ_DIAC01000099.1:18900-20330 GCF_002414625.1 Methylophaga sp. UBA5088
AAAGCGTGGGTGGTGCTAGTGGCGTGGCCTATAAACAACGAACTTTTTCTACTTGGATGGCACAATATCGTACGGGGACGGGTGAACGTAAAACAATACAGCTGGCAGATGGTAGCCAAGTATCACTTAATACCGATACGGCTCTGGATGTGAATATCAGTGAGCATGCCAGAGAGTTAACACTCTATCGTGGTGAGATTCTTGTTGAAACAGGCAAACAGATGCCTGAGCAAGACTTTATTGTAAAAACGGCACAAGGAACAGTCAAAGCGCTCGGCACCGGCTTTCAGGTTAGATGTCATGATGATACAACCTGGGTCGGCGTTAGCCAACATGCGGTGGAAGTTATGCCGGAAAAAGCCAGTAAAGCCGTCAAAGTTCAAGCCGGCCACTGCATGCGTTTTAACACATTGAAACACGGTTCGTTGAGTTTGATGCCCGTCAATATGGATGCCTGGACACAGGGGATGTTGATTGTCAGCAACTGGCGACTGGATCAATTTTTAAACGAACTCGGCCGTTATCACAAAGGAACATTACATTGTGATGCTGGCGTTTCATCACTTCGTATCTCTGGGGCATTTAATATCAATGACACCCGTGCGGTATTAGAAAATCTCAGTAGCACTTTGCCAGTCAAAGTCCGTTATTTCACGCGTTTCTGGGCACAAGTTGAACCTGTCTGAATATTTTTTTGTTTAAGGGGGTTAACGATTCTGCTGTGTCGTTCGGCCTGTTAGATAGCAGCGTTATCGCAACGCTAATATCCATTAACTAACAGGACTAGTGATGAAACACACCACTTTCTTACCTTTAACGTTGTCGCCATTAAGCCGACAACTCATCATGGCAGGGATGTTAACGACCGCCATGGTGAGCACTGATCTCACAACCAACATCAGCTATGCAGACAGTGTGACTCAGCAACAAAGCTTTCATATTCAAGCAGGCTCACTCGAGTCGGCACTCAATCAATTTTCTGTGCAGAGTGGGATTACCGTCTCGTTTAGCCCCGATGTAGTGGCAGGCATCCAGACCTCAGCTTACCAAGGGACTAAAGCGCCATCCTCGTTATTGAGTGAACTATTAGCTAATACAGGCTTAGAGGCGACCTTACTATCCAATGGCAGTTACTCTATCGTCAGAAAATCAGCCCCCGTTGCTGTCACACCCAAGCAGAAACAGAGTGTTGAGCTGGACGATCTATTGATTACCTCGACACGTTCTGACACCCAGCTCAAAGATTCGCCACAAGTGGTCACAGTGATTAATCGTGAGCAGATTGAACAGCAGATGGAAATGAGCAGTGATAGCTCTCAAATTTTAAGTAATTTGTTACCTTCATTTTCACCCAGCCGTCAGAAGCTCACCAGTGGTGGTGAAACCTTCCGTGGTCGTTCGCCGTTATTTTTGATTGATCGTGTGCCTCA
>NZ_DIAC01000099.1:20385-21768 GCF_002414625.1 Methylophaga sp. UBA5088
CGTTATTTTTGATTGATGGTGTGCCTCAGAGTAACCCACTACGTGATGGTCAGCGTGATGGTCACACCATTGATATGTCCATGGTGGAGCGCGTTGAAGTGATTCACGGTGCCAGTGCTATTCATGGGCTTGGCACAACGGGTGGCATTATCAACTTTATTACCCGCCGCCCAAGTCAGGATTCACTCAAACAAAGTCTGAATGTGCAAATGACCACACCAACCGGCGAGTTTGGTGATGAAACGTCGGGTTACCGTACAGATTACAATCTGAGTGGCAGCAAAAATTATTTCGAATATACGCTTGGCCTAAGTTACGAAAGACAAGGTGTGTTTCTGGATGCCGATGGTACCGAAATTGGTGTCGATAATGTGCAGGGCGACATTATGAATTCCAAGAGTTACGACCTGTTCACTAAGCTGGGTTACTGGATAAATGATGATCAGCATATAGAAGCTTCTCTAAATCGTTATCAAGTCAAAGGTGGCAATGATTACATTAGCGTCGACGGTGATATTGAGAAAGGTATACCCACTACCTCAGTCAGGGGAACCCCAGTCGGCGATGCGCCATATAACAGAGTATTAACCACCAGTCTGAAATATCAAAATTATGATTTAGCAGGAATGGAGTTTACCGCCCAGGCCTATCGCCAGGAGTTTGAAGCTTTATATGGGGCACTAGCATCCAGTAGTTTTGAAGATCCTGTTTTGGCGCCTGATAGCATTGATCAAACGCAGATTGAGTCAGTGAAGAAAGGGGCAAAATTCACCTTTGTTAAAGATGGTTTATTGGAAGACAGATTGAAAGTCACGACTGGTTTGGATTTGATTGAGGACAGCTCATTACAAAATCTGGCCATGACAAACCGTAATTATGTACCGGAAGTGGTCTATAAAAATTATGCACCTTTCCTGCAACTACAGTTGCAACCTATAGACGCCGTTGTATTACATGCTGGGGTTCGTTATGAGCACTCGGAGCTGGACGTCGATGACTTCACTACTGTTTATGGCAAGGGCAGTGTTGATGTCAAAGGGGGGAATCCTGATTTCAGTGAGACCTTGTTTAATGGTGGTATCGTTGTTAGTCCTCTGTCCTGGATGAGTGTGTTTGCGAATTACTTCAGAAGGGTTTGGTATGCCGGATGTGGGGCGTGTCTTACGCGGTGTGAGTGTCGCTGGCCTGAGTGTGGATAGTTTGCTGGATCTAGAACCCATCCTGACGACCAATAGAGAAATTGGTTTACGGTTTGACTGGGACACGGTTGACTTTGAGATCAGCTACTACGAGTCAGACTCTGACTTGGGCTCGCGTCTCTCTGCTAATGCCGATAAAACAGAATATTTTGTGAATCGTGAAAAAACTGAAATCAATGGTGCC
>NZ_DIAC01000099.1:21925-22145 GCF_002414625.1 Methylophaga sp. UBA5088
TGAAATCAATGGTGCCGAAGCTAACTTAGGCTGGAAAGTGAATGATGACCATAAACTCAACTTGGCTTATTCCTATATTCGTGGCCGTTACGACAGCAATGATGATGGCAAAGATCGATACTGATCTCAATGGTCAAAATATTCCGCCTAACCGATTAATCGCCAGCTGGCAGGCAGAGTGGACGCCATAATTATCATCATTTGTACAAGCGAGTTACAA
>NZ_DIAC01000099.1:22264-31375 GCF_002414625.1 Methylophaga sp. UBA5088
TCATTTGTACAAGCGAGTTACAACTTCGATCGTAACTTTGATGAAGAGCCCGGGAAGGACGAAGAGCAATTCAAGGCCTATGGACTGATTGATGCCACCATGGCCTATAAACTCTCTACCGGTAAGATTCATGCTGGTGTAACGAATCTGCTGAATAAGGATTATTTCAGTTACTCATCACAGACCAGTTATGGTTCTGACGTACGTAATTTCAAAGGTCGTGGTAGAACGCTGACCGTCGGTTACTCATTAGATTTTTAGTGAGACCCAAAAAAAGCCATCACATGTTGTGATGGCTTTTTTATTTACAGTAAAGAGATTGAATGTCTTAAAACCAGAACGGGATTACAAACCCAATATACGAGCTCAGCAAAATATGACGTTCTAATGATAGCACCAGTTCAACTAAGTAGTTTTCGTGAGGGATAGGTTCTACAGTTAAATATTTTTTTAATGATAAACTTTATAGGCTTTATTGATACTGCCTAGGAGCAGATCCTAAAATTAAACTTACACCAATGAATAATTTTCTTGGGTTTAAATATAAAATTAATTTTAAATAAAAACCCAATAGTTTAGGATCATATAAATGATGATTGGAGTTATAAATATCATACCCAACGTGGCATAACTAGCATGAAGCCCTAATATATGAACTGTAATATAAACCCACAACATATTTAAAATGAGTGACAATAAACTGGAAAGGAAAAATTTAACTTGAGACTTAATTTTATGTGTAACAATTCTTTCTGAAAAAGTCCATTTCCTCTGCCCAGTGTAAGAAACAATAAATGCAAATATAAAACCAATTAAATTAGATATTTGCTCATTTATTCTAAATTTTTCTAAAAAAATTAAAAATATTAATGCGTGAACTAAAGTGGCAAGCAATCCCACACTAACGAATTTAAATGATCTTTGCTTGAGTAATCTATCTACTAGCACAGCTGTTACTCATCAAAACCGAATTTATCCATAACTATATAAATTGGCCTTTGTTTAATTTCTATAAATATTCTAGAAAGATACTCTCCAATCACGCCCAAACTCAATAAAACTAAACCGGACATAAATAGAATGACGACCATAAGTGAGGCATAACCCGGCATATCAACACCAAATATGATTGTTTTTATAATTAGATAGAATCCATACATAAATGAAAATATTGATATCAATGAGCCTAGGTAAGACCAAACCTTCAATGGCAATGATGTAAAGGATACAATTCCCTCTAAAGCAAGCTTATACAGACTGAAATAATTCCAGCTTGTATTTCCAGCAGCTCGCTCAGGTCTTATATACTCAACAGTGGTTTGTCGAAAACCAACAGATGCAAAAATACCTTTCATAAAACGTGTTCTCTCTGGATAGTTTTTTAATACATCAATTACTTTTCTATCAATTAGACGAAAATCACCGACATTTTTTGGAATTACTACATCAGATATTTTCTCGATGATGCTGTAAAATAAACTTGAAGACCACCTCTTCATACTGGTATCAGAAGATCTGTCAATGCGTTTAGCTAGTACCACATCAAAGCCTTCTTTCCATTTTTCGTACATATCAATAATCAATTCAGGGGGATCTTGAAAATCACAATCTATAGGGATCGCTGCTTGACCAGAAGCAAAATCAAGGCCGGCAGACAAAGCCTGTTCTTTTCCGAAATTTCTAGATAGATTAATGATCTTGATACTTTTATTTAACTCTAATTGTTCTTTTAAAATTTGAAGTGTATTGTCTGTACTTCCATCGTTGATGAATATAAGTTCAAAGGTAATGTCTCTATCGGTCAAAATAGCACTTACTTTGGAGATAAATGGCTCAAGAACATCTTCTTCATTGAAAACTGGCAGTAAAAGTGATAACTCAGTAGAACTAATGCTCATTTCCCAACCCTTTTGATGTGTTTTGATATTCGTAGACAGTGATGCCACGGAAGTGCTTTGATGAAGTTAATGATAAATTTTCACTTATCAATGAATCGTGGATAAGACCTTCAGGATCGAAAAGTGATTCCACTCTAGTAACCAACAAAACTTTATCATAGCTATGATTTAATAATTTCCTCAGGTCATCAACATCTGCGCTTGTAAATCCCGGTACGGACGGAGTCCCTCCAGGATAAAAAGTTGACAGACCTATTGCAGGATAAGCATGTGGAATTGCATGAATATTTAACGTTTGTTTGTAATCGCTGTTTACGTGAGCTACAGCTAACTCTATAGAGTTAGGTAGTAGAAGAACAATATAATTTTCTTCTTTTTGATGTAAAAGGTGATTATAAACTTGATCCCATGGCTCTTTTTGCTGATATTTTAAAGTGTCATATGTAGCACCCGATAAAAATAGAAAAATAATAATAAACAGCCCGTACCTTATTCGGCGGTTAACAATCGATGTAATGCTTATTGATAGAAAAATATAATATGGAATAATCACTGGACTTAATGTGCGATCTAGAAATATATTTGGACCAATTTTCGATATTATGAGATTTATGACTGGAATGGAAATAGCAAAAAATATCAAATAAAAATACTGGTAATTTTTATCCTTAGTTATTTTATACAATCCATAAATTGATAAGCCAGTCATCAATGCTTTAAAAATAACCTCTATATATCCATAGCCACTATGAGAGTGAGGAAAATATAAAAACTTTAAAACGTTCAAGATATAGTTAATATCAGGCTCAGGAATCCAAGTGCTGGAACTCCACCCCTGCAATTGTTGGATGATAATGTAAAGTAAAGGAAGCGAAAAAATAAAAACAGCAATTACAGAGCCGACTAAAAATTTTATGTGAATTCCGTTTCTATTAAAGTAATAGTTATTAAGTAAAGCAACATAAATAACGAAAGAATAAATAGGTCCTGTGCTATGAGACCAATTTGTAATTAAAGTCCCTAGAGAAAGTATTATCCACGCTCTGTATGAACTTTTATCTTTGTTTAAAATTATTGAAAAAAATCCATAAATTGCAATTGAATAAGACAACATCAATAGAAGATACGGTCTTGCCTCGAGCGAGTACCAAGCAATAACTGGACTAAGTCCAATAAACATAAATATTGATAATTTTAAGAAAAATTGTCTATCATCAAAGCATAAAACTCTGCTTATTTGATATGAGGTATAAAATAAAAATATAGAAGTGAGTAATGAAAAATATCTTTCTGGTAAATTGAAAAAAAGACCTATCGAATGATTCCATAATTTAGTGACTAAGTAATAGAAAGGTGGGTGAGACTCGAAGGTTGGTACCCAGAAAATTAAATTGTAATAACTCTGATTCGTAAACCAAGACGTATAGGATTCGTCCATCCAATATGGGTTTTTATCAATAAAAAATAGTCTCAACGTTAGTGAAAAAATGATAAAAATAATTAAATAAAAATAATTGAATTCAATCTTTTTCATTGAAGCTCCATGTACAAATGCTAATGCATTCAAGTCCATTTAATATATTGCTATTATTTCATAATATAATGAATGGGCATTTATAGTAATTTCTTATAACTAACTGTAATCAGAAGTTCAAGTTTTAGCCAGTTCTCGTATTTTATTTAGTCTCGCATCAGATATACAAGTGTTCGACTGTCCATCTACACAGTTATGTCTTTTGCTGAATAGTTTATATAACTTGACTCTATAACTGTATTCTGGCTACATTCGGCTGACAGCGACATTGCTGTTGTTTATTAAAGCTAATGAGACTCATACCAAACAGCGAACAAATCAATCTCACCGTGCTAAGCCTTTTCAGCTGGTCTTTCAGAGTGTAGGTACGGGTTCGACCTACATTATTAAATTAGTAGCCCTTTCTTCAATTAACTACACCTGCTTCTTAGCCAGAGTTTTCAGTTCTGAAATACGATTCTGATCAGAGGTTAGTGCTTCAAACTGTGGTGCTGAACAACCTCTATATGCTTTTAGTAGGTTCACCTAAATCCACCCAGAGAGGCTTAAGGAATAATGTAATTCTGATTGACAATCAGATCAGCTTGAACTCAGTGTTAAAACGCCTCCTTTGTTTTATCATTCAACACATCATAGCAATATCACTACCCATATGAATCGTCATTTGTACAAGCGAGTTACAACTTCGATCGTAACTTTGATGAAGAAGCGGGTAAGAAAGAAGAGCAGTTCAAAGCCTATGGCCTGATTGATGCCACCATGGCGTATAAACTCTCTAGCGGTAAGATTCATGCTGGCGTAACGAATCTGCTGAATAAGGATTATTTCAGTTACTCATCACAAACCAGTTATGGCTCTGACGTACGTAACTTCAAAGGTCGTGGTAGAGCGCTAACTGTCGGTTATTCATTAGACTTTTAGTGAGGCCAAAAAAGCCATCATCTAGTGTGATGGCTTTTTATTTATAGAGCTATTTAATTCTCTTTGGTCGGTAGCGAGTTATCTATTCTGAGGGACTGCCGTTTTTCGTTTTATCTTTGCGTGTGAATGCAAAAACCAGTCAGACAATGAACAACAGGATGAGGAATGGCAGAAGAAACGGGAAGATCATAGAAAAAGAGACCAGGCAGAAAAACACCAGGAAACCCAAAATGACAAGTCCAATGCCAGTGAACATGAAGGCCATCAATATACCCATGCAAAGTAATAAGATGGGCACAAAAACAATGCCACCGGCTTCTATCAGATGTTTTAATGGTCCCGTGACTTGCTCGCCATTATAGGTAATGCTGGTATTCGATGGCATCAGGCTTAAGGCACCGATGATGATCAACAGAAAGAGAATTAATAAGGTCACTTTTTTCATAGATTTAAATACACTTCTGCTTGGTTCGTCGGAATGGTGAGTTTGATGGAACGCAATAAGATCACCGCTATGCGTCTTTCGACTTCACCCCTGGCATTGAGTTGCATTGAAGGAGAGACTTCAAACTATCAAACAGGGCATATTGGTCTATAGCCGATTAATCATCCTCATCACGTAAGCGTAGTTTTCTTTCTTGTTCTTCAGCCAGAATAGCCTTAATTTCAAGCATCACAGCATCTACATCGGCAGCCTCAGTGCTTTCTTCAAACAGGCCTGTGAGTTCTGTTTCGGGCTGTAACTTGACATTCTCAAACAATGACCATATTTCTTTTTCGTAATGGGTTTGACGTAACTCGGGTGCGAACTGGGCGTAATAACGTGTCATATTTTGCACATCGCGATTTAACATGGCTTGTGCATTATTATTTGCCACGGCATTTACGGCTTGGGGTAGGTCGATAATGACTGGGCCATTTTCATCCACCAACACATTAAATTCCGACAAGTCGCCATGAACTAAGCCAGCACAGAGCATCTTTTTTACCGAGTGCATGACCAGGAGATGATCTTCGATGGCTTGTTCAGCAGACATGGACACATCATTGAGGCGAGGTGCCACATCACCATCCTCATCAGTGATCAGCTCCATCAATAACACGCCATTCAAGCAATCATAAGGTTGAGGCACTCGCACGCCGGCACTTGCCAGCAAAAAAAGCGCATCCACTTCGGCATTTTGCCAGGTTTCTTCCTGCTGTTTACGACCGAATTTTGAGCCTTTTTCCATGGCGCGGCCGCGGCGACTGTTACGTACTTTCGACCTTCCTGATATTGGGCAGCTTTTTTAAAGCTTCGCTTGACGGCATCTTTATAAACTTTGGCACAGCGAATGTCATCACCACATCGAACAACGTAGACATCGGCTTCCTTTCCGCTCATTAAACGACTAATCACGTCGTCCACAAGACCATCATCAACAAGTGGCTGAATTTGTTTTGGTATTTTCATTGTTCGAGGTGTATCACTCAAATGTATCCAAGAAAAGATACTGTGCAGTATAAACTACAGTCGCATAGATCAATGTGTCTATAACGCTAGTTGGTTTATATTGAGCTATAACTGACAACTTAAAACGTAAGCAAAAAATACTGCTTTAGAAAAAATAAAAAGGCTAGTTCGGCAGACCTATTAATCCAGTCTGATAGCCCAGTTGCCATTATGCTGTTGATGACAGGCTTCTTCGCTATCGTACGAAATATGATTAGAAAAACATTTTAGCTTGATATCCATAGCCTGAAATTCAGAATGAATAAGTGACTCTATGCTTAGACTTTCATCAGACTCAAGGTAATTATTCAAATTCTGGTTTGTATCAAACACACAGACTACCTTTAAGCTCTTTGGGTAATTGTCATAGTTCACCAAGTGGGTTAACCACCGAAAACCATCTATATCTTTCAACGCCTGCTCACAGACATCAGTTAACGATGCTCGTATGGTGTTATCTAACTTTTTATCTGTTTTTCGCATATTTAGAGTTGGCTTATTAGCAGCTAATTGTACTCAGAAGAAATATGTTTGATAGAGGTTAAGCTTTCTCATCACCCGACTGAATATACTCCATCCATTCTTCAATCGGCATGGTGCCACCTTCTTCGGCTACCTGGTTTAATTCATGCTCACGTAATACATCTTGCAGGCTATCAATACGTTTCCAGGTGGCGATAGGTGTTTTGCATTCCTCTTTAGGAATATAACGTGACTCTTTCACTTTCTGATAGCGGTGAACATAGCGCGGGCAGTTTTGCCATAGTTCAGAAACAGTCACGCGTACCACCATTTCGGCTTCTTTCCACTCTTTTATCAATGGATCGTCACTCGATGCCGTTGCTGTACCCTGCACACGAATGCGATGCGGTGTCTCAAAATTAATAAACAATAAACCGACTTCTGGATTGCCCTGAATATTGCCCATGGAGTAGTACATACCATTGCCGTCATAGCTGGGAAACGCAATGGTTTTCTCATCCAACACTTTGATAAAACTGCCGGCTTCACCGCCTTTATAAGACACCGTTGGCCGACCACGCTCATCCACCGTTGTCAGAAAAAACATATCACGGCTTTCGATAAAGTCTTTGGCCATCTCATCCATTTCTGTGACTAGCGCCACTTCCTCGACCCGATCGGCCATCTCCCGGCTATTGAATAAGTCCTGAAGAGCCCGATGTTTTTCGTTATAGAGTCTGCTCATAGTGTTTCTCTCTGTGTGTTTCTATTTATTTTTGATAAGCCTTCACTGTACTGTACAAAAACAGTGGATGCCAATAGTGAAAACACGATCAGAAAACGTCGACAAAATGCCCGTTTTATACAGAGCGAATGGCTGGACGGTATGACCAGACGCTGTCGGTGACTTGACTATGATACACGCGTTGAGATGTTGCTTTGGCAAGCATGATAAAACTCACAGCTAGCATGAGTGCCACACTATCCACCATCAAAGTGTCCAGTTCAGTATGCATCCACAGCCCTGTTGATGGAATGAGGATGCTCAGTAAGCTGGTAAGTGGCATCGCAGCAGTAAGCATAGAAGCTAAGTACAGCAACTCAACCAAACTCCGGGCAGCACCACGTATGAAGCTCCATGCGATTGCGGCAAAAAACATAAAGTAATACACCCATTGGAAATGAGCGTAGGTGGCCTGGGACTCTAATGCTAACCATTTACTGCTGGCAAGCATCAAAGAAATGCCACAGACACTGCCCAGGCAAATGCCAACCGTGAGTGAGGCCATCACTTTTACATCTTTTCGTTGAGTGAATAATGTTCCATCGGGCTTACTTCGGCGACGGCGGTTTTCCACCCAGAGTAAATTACCAGTATAAAACAGCCATGCTCCGGCTAGACCCAGAATGAAATATGCCCAACGTATAGGTGAGCCGCCAAAGGTAGCAAAATGCAAAGCAAAAAAACTACTGACTGCTACCATTTCTCCCAGCTGCTGGCCTGGTAAATAATCGGTCGATTGCACTTCTCCCGAATATGGATTGATCGCAATGAAGCCTCCCGGAGCCCGGGGAGCAATGGCATGTGCTTCATGCCCCCAGATCATGACACTAGCTCGTGGTGTGGTTATACCTGAATATTGCAGCTGATAAGGTTCGAACGACGGCGCCACTTCTCTGGCGGTGGCCAGCAATCGTTCTGGTGACAACATCATTGCAGGATCAGTACTTTGTTCAGGATTCGGCTTCGGGGCACTTGAAAATAACGCCTGACGTAACTGGCCTTCATGAATGAGTTTATCCTGAGCGTCATAGATAAGATCATGGTAGGCAAAACCAAAAGCGGTGATCGCCATAATCAAGTGAAAGGGCAAACTGGTCACACCGACCACATTATGGGCATCGAGCCAGACCCGTTTTGGTTTTCTTCCCAGACGGAACGCAAACAGCTCTTTGACCAGAATAGGTAGCAGAATAATCAAGCCTGATACCAGTGCCAAGACATACAAAATGGCAAAAACACCCATAATCCAGCGATTAGGATCACTATCAACCGGCAGACCAACCACCCGGTGCAGGGTATCAATAAATTGAGCAACAGGGGCTGGGCTGACTTCTTCTGTGACGAGTGTTTGCTGTTTATCTAAATGGGCGCTGAAGTAACGCAGTGAGGACACATCATGATCGCCGCCTTTGTCACCTTCAACTGTCCACATGATCTGATGAGTGTGATGTGTTTCGGGGTCTAAATTCACTTGTATATTTCGTGCGGCGGATGGCTCTGACTCAACCAGCTGATCAAGCACAGAGGGTATTTTTTCTAGATCAATACGCTCTGATTGCTGAATAGGCGGTGTAGCCCAATGGGTAATGGGTTCTTTAAAGATGGTTAATGCACCAGCATAAAAAGCGATGAACAAGGCCATGCCGCTGATAATACCCACCCAGGTGTGCAGCGATTTATAGGTACGAATAATGTCTGCTTTTACTTTCATGTGGGAGTCATCTCAGAAGGATTTAAATAGAAAATACAGTGCATACAGCACAACATTAGTTAGTCCCAGCCAAAACCAGGCACGAGCACCAGAGCGAAACAAAAAACAGGTGCTGAGAATGGTGAGCCAGATAGGGCCAAGTAACCACATGATTAATTGAGCTTCACCACTTCGACCTATCTGTAGTGGCAAAAGAAAAAACAAACCGCATATCGACATCGCAGCAAAAAAGCCTAAGACGATGCCGGCTAGGGATTTACTGATCCAGTCTGCTCGAAATGGCGTGCTTGTCATTAGCGTGCTCTCCTC
>NZ_DIAC01000099.1:31510-32593 GCF_002414625.1 Methylophaga sp. UBA5088
TGTCATTAGCGTGCTCTCCTCAGTGATTTCCAGGCACCTATATAGGGGAATAAGACCAAGAGAAGCATTACCCATATCAGCATCATGAACACACCTGCTACGAGCTGCATGGTGGTGATGACTAATATCAGGCTTATACTCATTAATAAAAGCCCAATTCGCCTTAAATAGGATGCAGGCCAGACCTTGCTCAACCAAAATTGATGCCGCGAGGCTAAATAAACACACACACTTCCGCCGAACGACAGCATTAGCGCAAGATAAGGATAAATGGTCATACTTTGGGATCTCTAAAAATAAAAGCAGCCGTCAATAACGGCTGCTTGGTTTTACCCGTGACTAAGGCTTAAAAGAATGAATACGTGGCAGAGATACCGACATTACGCGCCTCAACAAAGTCTGCATACGCTACCGGGACTCTAGCACCAACAGGTTCACGAGAACGGCGAGCGCGTTTATCGGTCAGGTTGTTAACAAATGCCGACAACTCCAGATCAGCAATACGATAATTGGCACGTAAGTTTATTAAAGAAAAGCCACTGACTTCACGCTCTTTCGTATTTTCCACATCACTGAAGTAACCACTGGTGTATTGAATATTACCGCCGAGATCAAAATCATCAGACACATAATAGGTAGCGGCAAAATTGACCGTTTTATCGGGGGCTGAGTTAAGTTCATTACCATCAAGCCCTGTATAGTCGTCACCAGCATCTTTGATTTCGGTGTGTAATAAACCGATTCCTAGACGAGTTTGAAGATTATCCGTCACCCAGGCTGTACCCTCTATTTCGGCTCCGTAGGTTTCCACTTTCTTGATATTGTCAATGCGGCGAAGCGAATTCACACCTTGATAACCATCAAAGTCATTGAAGAACACATTCGCATGGACTTCGTAGCGGTTATCATCAAAGCTGGTGCGAAGGAATGCCTCGTAAGTCTTCACTTTTTCTTCGTCAAAATAGTAATAAGCATTGTCCGTGAGTGATAGTGCACCACCGGCAGAGTTATACCCTTTTACTGCACTGACACCGATCCGAGTTTCTGGCGTGATGTCATATTTCAACGCTATTTTGGGTAGCA
>NZ_DIAC01000099.1:32710-34134 GCF_002414625.1 Methylophaga sp. UBA5088
ATAGTTAAAATCACGTTCTTGCGACTCATCCTGATAACGTAATCCAGTCGTTAAAATTAATTTATCGCTTAAACCAAAGTTAACTTCACCATAAAGCGCTTTTGAGTCAGTGGTGTCATCGCCGCTATAGACAGTACCGATGCTGTTGATGTCTTGGTCGCGTTTATAAAAATCTAATCCAACGAAACCACTAAAATCATGACTACCTTCACCAAAATTTAACTTCACATCAATGTTTCTGCTTTTATCATCAATATCCAGATTTTGTGTATCAGCAGGATCCGCTTGATAGGTTTCAAACGCATATTGGTAGTCTAGTTGAGCCAGCTTGATGTCCAAAGAAGTACTCGTGTTGATTTGATAATGTGCATCAATGCTGTTCATCACACTTTCTGTGTCCATATCACGGAAAAAGGTTTTGAAATACGCATCGGTGTCAGTATCTTCAAAATAACGACGGCCTCCATCACCTTTTTCAGTGTATTGAGAGTGAGTGAACATTAACTCCAAATCATCAGTCGGTGTCCAAAGTAATTTGAAGCGACCTTGTTTGGTATCCAGCTCATTCAAATCAATATTGGTTGGATTACTTTCATAGGGTTCGTTGCTGGTATCGGTTTGTCCATCAATTAACTGACCAGAAAAACGAAATGCCAATGTATCTTCAATAACAGGACCAGACAGCATGACCGCTTTGTCTATATAGCGTTCGTTATTACGGTAGCCCAATCTCACTTTACCTTCCCAATCAAACGTTGGATCAGCTGTCTTGATATACATGGCACCAGCGATACTATTACGTCCATTATTGGTAGATTGAGGGCCACGGAAGACTTCAATTTGCTCAATATCCCACAAGCCAGAATCACCGACTAAGTCAGCGATAAAAGGTTGGTTAACACCATCAATCAATGTTGAAAAACGAGCACTGGCTCCACCTGTTACGGCATTAAAGCCACCTGCAGCACCATTACCTAAAACACCACGAACATTCGCTACAGCACCGGTTTGTACAACAACATTCGGTACAGAAGAAATAGCATCACGCAAGGTGTGGTATTGGTTTGATTTCAATGCTTCTTGATCAATGACTGAAACAGAAGAAGCTGTGTCTTTCAAAGTCCGTGTTTGTTTTTCACCTTCAACAGTGATGCTGCCTAACTCAACACGGTTGCTCTGTTTTGAGTTGCTGTTTACCGCGTCGTCAGCAAAGACTTGTGTACTCATACAGGCTGATATTGCGATGGCTAAGATATGTTTGTTCATAAATCCCCTTAACATTATGCGTAGACCGATTTTCTTGTTATTGTTTGTAAATGAAAATCATTATCATTATATAATGTGGCTATAGAGCAAGTTCCCAAAAAGAGTTATGAGCAAACGTCATAGTGTTATGAAAAATCACCAGTCAGTCGAAAGCGTGC
>NZ_DIAC01000048.1:0-230 GCF_002414625.1 Methylophaga sp. UBA5088
GAAGATCTGACTTGGGAAGTGTTCAGAGATACTTTGATTGAACAAGCTGAGCAGGGCGTCGATTATTTCACGATTCATGCGGGTGTGCGTTTGGCACATATCCCACTGACCGTGAATCGCACAACCGGCATCGTTTCACGCGGTGGTTCGATTATGGCAGCATGGTGTCTGGCGCATCATGAGGAGAGCTTCCTCTACACGCATTTCGAAGATATCTGCGAAATCATGAA
>NZ_DIAC01000048.1:303-8574 GCF_002414625.1 Methylophaga sp. UBA5088
ATCTGCGAAATCATGAAAGCCTATGACGTGTCATTTTCATTAGGGGATGGTTTACGTCCTGGTTCTCAAGCTGATGCGAATGATGAAGCCCAGCTGGCGGAATTAAAAACCTTAGGTGAATTAACCACAATTGCCTGGAAACATGATGTGCAAGTCATGATCGAAGGTCCAGGCCATGTACCTATGCATAAGATCAAAGAAAATATGGATCTGCAATTGGAGTGGTGTCATGAAGCACCGTTCTACACCTTGGGTCCATTGGTGACCGATATCGCACCAGGTTATGACCATATTACTTCTGGTATCGGCGCAGCGATGATTGGCTGGTTTGGCACGGCGATGTTGTGTTATGTCACGCCAAAAGAGCATCTCGGTCTGCCAAATAAAGATGACGTCAAAACCGGCATCATTACCTACAAAATTGCAGCCCATGCAGCGGATTTAGGTAAAGGTCACCCGGGTGCACAAATCCGTGATGACGCGATATCAAAAGCCCGTTTTGAATTCCGTTGGGAAGATCAATTTAATCTTGGTTTGGACCCGGATACAGCACGTGAATATCACGATGAGACTTTGCCACAACCTAAAGCAAAAGTGGCTCACTTTTGTTCAATGTGTGGTCCGAAGTTTTGTTCAATGAAAATTTCACATGATGTGAAAGCGGCCTTTGCTGAGAAATCTCAGGAATTCAAGGAAGGCGGCAGCAAAATTTATCGCCAGGTTTGATGAGCCATTATCTCATCATCGGTAGTGGCCTGATCGGACGCCTGACAGCTTGGCGTCTGATTCGGGCAGGCTATCAAGTGACATTGTTATCGAAAGACGACAAAACCGGTAGCGATAGTGCTGGTTTTGTCGCCGCTTCGATGGTTGCACCATTAACTGAAGCGGTGACAGCTGAACCCTTAGTGAAAACGATTGGTATGCGTTCTTATCAGCTATGGCCTAAATGGCTCAGCGAGTTAGAAGCCCCGGTGTTTTATCAGAATGAAGGCACTTTAGTCGTAGCACATCAGGGTGATAAAGCCGAAATGGAACGGTTTGATAGACGGGCCAAACATGTGCTGGCAGACAGTGATTATGTTCAGCTGGATAAAGCGGCACTGAGTTTACGCGAGCCAGAATTAGCTGAACGCTTCGATCAAGCCATGTGGTTTGAAAAAGAATCATGCATTGATAATCGCCAGCTTTATCAGCAATTGACTTCGTTCCTTGAGTTGCATGCTAATTGGGTGATAACAGATGAGATCGGTGAGTTGAATTCGACCGAGATCGAAAAGCTCACACAACGTTATCTGCAGTGTTCAGCAGAAAGCTTTGATGTGGTGTTGGACTGTCGCGGCAATGGCGGTAAAGCAAATTTAGCCGAATTACGTAGTGTGCGAGGCGAAGTGATTCGTGTATCAGCGCCTGAAGTGAACTTCAAACACGCGATACGATTGATGCATCCACGTTATCCGTTTTACTTGGCGCCACGTCCAAATAACGAGTATGTACTGGGTGCCACTGTGATAGAAAGTGATGATCGCTCTCAGCTAACCGTCAGAAGTGGTTTGGAGTTAATGTCGGCCTTGTACAGCTTGCATAAAGGCTTTGCTGAAGCACGCATTCTGGAAATGGCTGCACATTGTCGACCTGGCCTTCCCGATAATCTTCCCACGATAAGACGAACCGACTGGGGTTACGTTATCAATGGTTTTTATCGACATGGCTATTTGTTTGCGCCGGCCGTTATTGATGATTTATGTCATTTGTTAGCAGGGCAGAGTGGGCAAATACAATTTGGAGCGTTGTATGACATCTAATGTAATCGTACAGATTCAATTCAATGGTGAGTTACTGGATATTGATGCAGAACACACCGTGGCACAGTTTGTTGAAGGTCAACAAGTGCAGGGCCGTTTTGTGATTGTTATTAATGATGAACTGCTACCTAAATCTCGTTGGCAGGATGTAGTGATTCATGATGGAGATCGTATTGATATTGTGTCTCCAATAAGTGGAGGTTGAGATGAAAGCATCTGATTGGCAAGTCTATGGACAAACACTCAGTAGCCGATTATTTATTGGCACGGCGTTATATCCCTCACCTAAGGTGATGATCGATGCCATTAAAGCATCTCAGGCGGAAGTCATTACAGTGTCATTACGACGACAAACCTCTGCTGATAAACAAAGTGGGGATCAGTTCTGGCAAATGATTGAGCAGCTCAACTGCCATCTTTTGCCTAATACAGCTGGTTGTTATAGCGTCAAAGAAGCGGTTAATACGGCACATATGGCCAGAGAGTTATTTGATACCGACTGGGTTAAGCTTGAAGTGTTGGGCGATAGCTATAATTTGCAACCGGATCCATTTGCTTTGGTTGAAGCCACTAAAATATTAATCGAAGATGGATTTAAGGTGTTTCCATACTGCACAGATGATCTGGTGTTATGTCAGAAACTGGCAGAGTTGGGGTGTGAAGTATTAATGCCTTGGGGAGCACCCATTGGTACCGGTCAGGGATTACTCAATCCTTATGCCTTAAAGACATTACGTGAACGTTTGCCAGAAATGACTTTATTAGTTGATGCGGGCATTGGTAAACCTTCTGACGCGGTTCAAGCTCTGGAGCTAGGCTACGATGGCATTCTGTTAAATACAGCGATTGCAGAAGCGCTTGAGCCAGAGACAATGGCTCATGCCTTTGCTGATGCCATCAATGCCGGTCGTTTGGCTTATGAAGCCGGTGTTATGCCTAAACGCGACAATGCCAAACCTAGCACACCCACCTTAGATCAGCCCATTTGGCAACAACATGCCTAAGTATCGGCCGGCAAATAAGGTGATGCCAGCAATACAGCGTGCTTATTTCAAAGCGCGCTCTAAAGAATTATTGACATGAGGTAATACGTGGACGCCACACAGAATCAAAAACCGGCTGTTTTACTGATTGGAGGATTGGATCCCCAAGGTTGTGCTGGCATGTCGGCAGATATCATGACGGTTCAGAATCATGGTTGTCATCCACTCTCTTTAATTACTGGCTTAACAGAGCAAAGTGCAGAAGGATTAACAGAGTTTGGCCTAGTCAGTCCTGCTAAAGTGAAGGCACAGTTTGAAAATTGTCAGGCAGACTTTGATATTAAAGCGATAAAGATAGGTCTGATTCCACATATTGCGATGGCAGAATGTGTCAAAGATATTCTGAATAAATTTAACGGTCCGGTTATTTTTGATCCCGTACTTGGGAGTACCAGTGGTGGCATGACTGTACCGGAGGATGTCAAAAATTACATCTATAAAGAGATTTTGCCTCTGGTGACGGTGGTGACCCCCAACTTACCTGAGCTCTATGCGCTCACAAAGCCTGATATCACTGTGGAGACGGGGGCACAACTACTGCGTCAACAAGGTGTTGGTGTCTGTTTAGTTAAAGGTGGGCATAGCGACAATGCTTTGGCCATAGATTTCGTTTCTTCTACATTAGCTGATTTTTATCTCTATAACGAAAAAACAACTGTTCAGGTAAGAGGAACAGGATGCGTTTTAGCATCATCACTGGCTTCACATTTGGCATCAGGACAAGATATACGAGATGCTATGGTATTAGCTAAAGCCTATGTCACACGTGGCATAAGGCTTTCACACAAGGCGGGGCCATATCAGCTTATTCATCATAGCCAGCAAGATATCGCGTTAGTTGATTTTCCCAAATTGTGTTATCAGCCTGAGTTGATTGGTCAAACATTGGAATTTCCAACTTGTCCTGAACTTGGTATTTATCCGGTCGTGGAGAGTGCTGATTGGGTTAAAAAGCTGGTTGATGAAGGTATCAAAACGATACAGTTAAGAGTGAAAGAGGCTGATCAAGACTTAATACAGCAGCATCTGCACTCAGCCATGAGTACGGTAGCAAACAAACCTGTACATTTTTTCGTCAACGATCATTGGGAAATGGCGATTGAAGCTGGCGCTTATGGTGTTCACCTTGGTCAGGAAGACCTGCATGATGCGAATATAAAGCAGATATCAGAGGCTGGTTTGAGATTAGGTGTCTCTACCCATTCATATTGGGAGCTTGCCAGAGCGCTGGCGGTGAATCCAAGTTATATTGCTTTAGGTCCCATCTATGAAACGACCAGCAAACAAATGCCATTCTCGCCACAGGGTATTGAGCGTCTGCAGCAGTGGGTAGATTTATTGAAAGGGCAATATCCCGTCGTGGCGATAGGTGGTATTAATGTTGAAAGAGCTGAGCAGCTCAGAAAAACTGGGGTAGACTCAGTGGCCATGATTACAGCCATCACAAAAGCAAATGACTATCAACACGTGACCCAGCAATTGTTAGCAATGTGGCAATAATCATCACTTGTCTAGATTGGGGTTAACCTCACCCCATTGTGGCCCTATATTGAGTTTGTGTTGCTGGCTATAACGATAGTCCTGGTACTGAATAGGTTTATCGTTATCTGACTGAGCTTCATTATTATCTGTGAATGAAGGTGCCGCCGGTGCCACATAATTGCTTGCTGTTAGATCTTCATTTTTCAGCGATTTATTTTCATTTGATAACTCTTGTATCTGCCTGATCAGTTCTTGATTAGTCGACTGCTGCTTATTGAGCTGTTGTTGTAATGCCATCACTTCTTTCAGCAATTTGTCTGGTGAACTACCGTCAATATTGGGGTCTGTGGAATCCGTTGTGATGGATGGTAATGTGTCCGCTTCATTATTTTGCTGGTTGGCCATTTCGCTTGAAGCAGTATTCTCGTTCAAAGCGGTCTCATTACCAGGCATGGGATCAATAAGGTTTTCTGTTGGGATGACGTTGCCATTTTCATCCGTTTGTTTTTTTACTACTGTCGGTAAGACCACGCCTTCTTCTTCGTCATCTTCTAGACTGGTATCCACTTCAGGTAAGACAGCGCTTTGTTCATCTGCTGATGAGAGGTTATCCGTATCTTCATTGTCTGAATCCGTGGGAGCATCCAGCAAAATAGGTTCTGCTTCTTCCTCTGTATCTGAAGAATCCATCAGAAAAAATAGGGCTAAGCCTGTGATAAGCAAGAGGGCAGCTACACCGATCCCTATTTTTATTAACAGTGATTTTGATAAGCCAAATAACAATGGCTTATCTTTGCTGTTGGCTTTGGCTGTATCGTTATCTTCAGGATCCACCTCTCGCTCAGGTGTGTCGTCTGATGCGGGAGGTGTCTCTGTTTCTTCTTCAAGAATGTCGTTATTGTCTTCAGCCATGGTATAACTTTACCCTTACTTCAACTCAGTGTTCCTAGTTGATATATCGGCCTGAAAGCTGAATTCTTTTGTTATGTTGGTAAACGATTTTCATCAAGACTTCCATCCACTTCTGGTGCACTCATTTCTGCTGGCGTCAGATCAGTTTCATCTTGCACTAAGGCCACAATAGTCCAACCCATTTCAGGCTGTAATGATTCTGCTGCGGTGAAAAAGCGCAGACGTTTCCGAGGATTGAAGGCAAATAACGGTGTCACACGACGACCATGCTCACGCAAGTAATCAGCGAAACTGAAGTTTTCAGTTAATTTAGTTTGTTTGATTTTGGCACCTTGGGAAATCAGGCTGGCCATTTTGGCATAGGTGATTTCACTGCCAAACAAGACATGAGAGTCATGACTTATTGCTTTTCGTGATTTAACAACACTGCGTTCCTTATCTTTTTCTTTATCTGTTGATAGAAAGTAAACGCGGTTGCTGCCGAATTCTGACTTATAACGCATACAGGCTAAAGCGTTGAGTTCACTTTGTGGTGTCAGTGCGAGTATCTGGCCAAGACCTATCAGATCCAAGTGACGATCGGCATGCTCAGAAACGGCATTACCGTAGTAAGTATCCATGCCTTTCATTCGAGCCTCTTTGACATTACTCCAGCTACCATCAGTAAGACGAGTTCTGAAGCCGTTATCATTGAGTGCCTGTGCCACCACACGCGCGACAGAGTTGGCACCCACAATCAGGAAACCACTATCTTCTGGCTCTGCCACACCGAGACGTTTTGCAATAAATTTAGCTGTGGCACCTTGCACCAGAACTGTACCGATAATGATGGCAAACGATAAGGGTACTAACAGGTCGGCTTTTTCGTAACCGATATCTTGTAAACGCAGAGCAAATAATGCCGTAACGGCTGCAGCTACAATACCACGAGGTCCAATCCAGCTAATCATCGCTTTCTCTTGCCAAGTTAAGTCTGAGCCGATGGAACAGACAAACACTTTGACGGGACGCACAACAAACTGAATAAATAAAAATAAAATAACCGCGCCCAGACCCAATTGAGTGAATGAGTCCAGATTAAGGCGTGCAGCCAGCAGAATAAATAAGCCAGAAATCAGGAAAATACTCAGATCTTCTTTGAAGTCTAAGATATTTTCTACCTGAACATTTTTCATATTGGCTAACCAGATACCCAGCACGGTAACCGTCAGCAAGCCTGATTCTTCAGAGATTTCGTTGGACACAGCAAAGGTACCAAATACCAGTGCCAGTGCTGCCACATTATGCAGATACTCAGGTAATAGATGACGGCGTAATAACAAGCCAAAACTGTAACCAGCGATAGCACCAATGCTGAGTCCGACTACAATCGTTTTGGCAAACATATAGAGAGTATGTCCGACTTCGGCATGCCCCTGAAGCTGGATAGATAAGAGTACTTCAAATACTAAAACGGCCAGAATTGCACCTAATGGATCGATAACAATACCTTCCCAACGTAAAATATTAGAGATTTTGGCATTGGGACGCACAGTCCTGAGCATAGGGACGATAACAGTGGGACCTGTTACGACCATAATGGCACCGAATAAAATAGCCAGAGCCCAGGGGAAATCTAATAAAAGATGGGTCGCGATGGCGATGGCAGACCAGGTGATCATCACACCCAGCGTCAAAATATTGCGGACGACTTTTTGAAGTCCTCGAATTTCTTCAAATTTGAGGGTCAGGCTTCCTTCGAACAGGATGACAGCAACAGCAAGTGAGACAGTAGGGAAGAGCAGGTCACCGAATAATGCCTCGGGATCCAACCAACCTGTCACAGGTCCCAGAACAATACCCGCGATCAGTAACAGGACGATGGCAGGCAGTTTTATCCACCAAGCTAGCCATTGACATACAATGGCGATAATTCCAATGACTGACAGTGCCATGACTGCTTCGTGATTCATTCTCTTCCTTTAGCTCACTGGAGCACGATTAAACGGAATGTAATGGTGACACTAATTGGCTTCGCCGAAAAGCCTTTCACCGGATTAATTCGATTTCAGCGCGACGATTGTAAGCACGCCCTTTAGCGGTTTTATTCGTAGCTGCGGGATCATGATCGACAAACGACCGCATGATAATTTTTTCTGCCGGTATCTCATATTGGCCGACAAAAAAGTCTCGTATGGTTTTTGCTCTTGCCTCTGAAAGTGGGACATTTAAACGTTTGCGACCAAAACTGTCAGTGTGACTGGTGATAGTGATTTGACTGACACTGTCATCCACTTTTACGTACTCTGCTACACGAGTGAGTGCTTGAAGAGAAGCTTTGTCTAAATTGGTCCTTTCCGACTCAAAATAAACAGTCAGTTTTCTGATGTCAGAAAAACTATCTGGGTAGAGGTTGTTTAAGCACTGCTGAAACGCTGGTAATGAGTCACTGAACTTAATAGTGGATAACTTTACAGTGATCTCATCAGCGTATGCTTGAGAACGGTAACGAATGATAGGAAATCGGCCATCCTGCATTTTTACCAGTGCTTGTTGTGCCAGGGGCCCTTCGATTTGGAATTGTCTTTGTCCTGAAGAGGTGGGTATACGCTTTAAAGTGTCAAACTCCTCAGTGTTCTGCCACGGCGCTGCAGACATTTCAAATGACACATGACTATTTTCAGCAGGTTGATTATCGGTATCAAACGTCAGTTGTAATGGTTGTCCATTTCGTCTATAAAAACCGGCTTTGCCAAAACTGGGAATGGTTTGCATTAATGAACACTCAAGCGGTGATTCAATGACTTGCCAATTTGTATCGGTAACGGGGGCCTGAAATTCTTCAGCAAATAAAGGTGACGAGACTAAGAGTGCGGCGATAAAGAGTTTCAACATAATCTTAATAGCTTATTAGAGTGTGGATAGGGTATGGGGCTAGGACATCACGACCATGCAAAAAACCAAGCTCCATGACAAAGGCACAGGCAACCACCTCGCCCCCTAAGTTTTGTATAAGTTCACAGCTGGCTCGTGCCGTACCCCCTGTGGCC
>NZ_DIAC01000048.1:8649-15243 GCF_002414625.1 Methylophaga sp. UBA5088
GCCGTACCCCCTGTGGCCAGGACATCATCTATGACTAGTATTTTATCGCCAGCTTTAATTGCGTCGATATGTGCTTCCAGAGCAGCTGAACCATATTCAAGATCATAGTCGATACGTTGAACATCGTAAGGTAATTTACCTGGCTTACGCAGTGGAATAAATCCAACACCCAATTCCCATGCTGCTAATGAACCAAAAATAAAGCCTCTTGCTTCCATTCCTGCGACAGCGGTTATCGCCTTTCCCTTGTATGGTTGAATTAATGCTGCTACACATTCTCTCAACAAGATGGGGTCCTGTACCAGAGGGGTGATGTCTTTGAACACGATGCCTGGTGAAGGAAAGTCATTAACATCTCTGATTTTAGCTTTTAGCTTTTCCATAATAATCTCATTGAGCGAAAAGGTGATTAGCGTCTATTATATCGGCAGTCATTGCCCGGTTTTTAATGACACAACAAATTAACCCAAAAGGAAGTATGTTGACTTTACACTCACGATTGATTTTTTCTTTTTTTATTATGTTGTCATCACTGTTTTTAAGCTCGTGCTTTAGCTGGGGTGGTGAAGAAAAAGATGTCGACATGACACCGCGATATTATGCACTGGACGTAGACCGCACAGATATAGCCTCTGACTTCCCAGCAGAGCGTGTATTACTGCTGAAGCCAGTCCGTGTTGTACCTCATTTCAGAAGTAAAACCTTAATCTTTCGAATCGGTGAAAATGAATATAAAGCTATTGAGCCTCATCAGTTTCTGGTTGACCCTGAGGTGATGTTCACCAATATCGTTAAACGCTGGTTACAAAAAAGTGGTCAATTCAGTCATGTGGTTACAGATGATTCTATACCCGCGGATTTTGTGATGGATGCCGCGGTCACGGCTTTTTACGGCGAAAAACGTCCTGCCTATTCTCCACAATCAGTCATTGAAATGCAGTTCTTTATGTCACCTGCCGACAACCCGGAAAAATTGTTATTTCAGACAGGGTTACGCGTGGATGTCGACATTGAACAAGCCACCCCGAGTCATGTTGTTACTGGCTGGAAACAAGGAACCGAAGAACTTCTAACGACTTTAGAGCAGGATTTAAGCGCATATTTTTCAAAAGTAGATGCTAGGTAGCATCTTGACTTTAGCGTGCAGGATATAGGCTTTAGTGGTAGGATAAGAGGTTTGGTGGTTTAGACACGTTTACCCGGATTCTGGCGTGAGTGTGTTTTCCAGAGCACGACGAAGAAGTTGGTGTTTTTCTCAACGTTGTGGCTGGAATTCTTTCGACTGGTTTCCTCTTCTGAAGCTGGTTGGTAAACCATACTATGTAGAACTGGCTACGCTACAAATGTGTTCAGAATAATCATACTGAGCAACAGCATTTGTAGCCTTATGCTTTATTTGGACGGTCAATAAATGAGTGAAATTGCCTTAGAACTGGATTCGATAGGTATCGAAACCGAGATGAAGCAGTCGTACCTTGACTACGCGATGAGCGTTATCGTGGGACGTGCGCTACCGGATGTTCGTGATGGATTAAAACCTGTTCATCGTCGTGTTCTCTACGCGATGAGAGAGCTAGGTAATAGCTGGAACAGCCCATATAAAAAGTCTGCCCGTATTGTCGGTGATGTTATCGGTAAATATCACCCTCATGGTGATACGGCTGTTTATGACACCATGGTACGTATGGCTCAGCCATTTTCCATGCGATACATGCTGGTCGATGGGCAAGGTAACTTTGGTTCAGTGGATGGTGACCCTCCGGCAGCGATGCGTTACACCGAAGTACGCATGGCAAAAATTGCTCATGAAATGCTGGCCGATCTTGAAAAAGAAACTGTTGACTTTGTTCCCAACTATGATGAGTCAGAGTCAGAGCCTGCGGTACTACCAACAAAAATTCCAGCACTTCTGGTCAACGGTTCTTCTGGTATTGCGGTGGGTATGGCAACCAATATTCCGCCTCACAACCTCACAGAAATTCTGAATGCCTGTATTGCTATTATCGACAATCCAGATGTCACAACACATGAGTTAATGGAATATGTACCGGGGCCTGATTTCCCGACTTCGGGCATCATTAATGGGGCTCGTGGTATTGCTGAAGCCTATCAAACTGGTCGTGGCCGAGTACACATTCGTGCGCGTGCTGACATTGAGACCAATGAGGCTTCAGGTCAACAAAGTATTGTTGTTAAAGAACTGCCTTACCAGGTCAACAAAGCCCGATTATTAGAAAAAATCGCCGAGCTTGTTAAAGATAAAAAAATTGAAGGGATCTCGGCATTGCGCGATGAGTCTGACAAAGACGGTATGCGCATGGTGATTGTCCTTAAGCGTGGTGAAGTCCCTGAGGTCATCCTTAACAATCTGTATCAGCAGACACAGATGCAAACTGTATTCGGCATCAACATGGTTGCGATTGTTGATGGACAGCCTCGTACGCTTAACCTGAAAGAAATTCTGGATGCCTTCATTCGCCACCGTCGTGAAGTCGTGACACGTCGCTCGATTTATGATCTCAGAAAAGCGCGTGAGCGTGCACACGTATTAGAAGGTCTGGCAACCGCATTAGCCAATATTGATGAAGTTATCGAGCTTATTAAAGCTTCTCCCAACCCTGCTGAAGCAAAAGAAGCTCTGTTAGCAAAAGGCTGGGCTTCAGGCATGATTCTGGAGATGTTAGGTGCTGCTGGCGCAGAAGCTTCTCGTCCAGAGGATCTGGCTGAACAATATGGCTTAGTGAACAATCTCTATCACCTATCGCCAGTCCAGGCACAAGCTATTTTGGATATGCGCTTACACCGCCTAACAGGTCTGGAACAAGATAAGATTCTGCAAGAGTACCGAGAAGTTCTGGAGGTCATTGCAGAGTTGTTAGCTATTTTGAGTGATCCGGATAATTTGATGGCGGTGATTCGTGAAGAGTTAGTTGCTATTAATGCCGAATACGGTGATGAGCGTCGTACAGAAATTCTGGCCAATCATCTTGATCTAACGCTTGAAGATTTAATTACCGAAGAAGAAATGGTAGTGACGCTATCACATGCTGGTTATGCCAAAACCCAGCAGCTTGATACGTATCAGGCACAAAAGCGTGGTGGTAAAGGTAAAGCGGCGACTGCCATGAAAGATGAAGATTTCATTGAGCATTTGTTTATTGCCAATACACATGACACGCTTTTATGTTTCTCCAGCGCCGGTAAAGTGTATTGGAAAAAAGTCTATGAACTGCCACAAGGAAGCCGCGCTTCACGGGGTAAACCCATCATTAACTTATTACCGTTAGAAGAAGGTGAGAAGATTAATGCTGTTCTACCTATTCGTGAGTTTGAAGCGGATAAATTTATTTTCATGGCGACAGCGTCAGGTACGGTTAAGAAAACACCTCTGGTAGATTATTCGCGCCCGCGTGCAAACGGCATTATCGCCGTAGATCTGAAAGAAGACGACCAGTTGATCGATGTGGCTGTCACTAATGGACATTCTGATGTGATGTTATTTAGTAATACCGGTAAGGTTATCCGGTTTGCTGAAACAGATGTCCGCTCAATGGGACGTGTTTCTCGTGGTGTACGTGGTATGCGTATCGGCGATGATGAGAAAATTATTTCTCTGATTATTGCTGAAGAAGATGGTGCCATTCTAACGGCGACCGAATTTGGTTACGGTAAACGCACTAATCTGGCTGAATATCGTGTACAAGGCCGTGGTGGACAAGGCATCATTTCAATTCAGACATCTGAACGAAATGGCTGTGTGGTCGGGGCTGTACAGGTCTGTGATGAACATCAAATCATGTTAATCACAAATGGTGGCACTTTGGTTAGAACACCGGTGAAAGATGTGTCTTTGGTCGGACGTAACACGCAAGGTGTTCGATTAATTAATCTCAGCAATGGTGAAAAACTCGTCGGTTTGGAACGCGTTATTGAAGATGAAGACCCAGATGTCGATTTAGCGATCGATGATGCGGATGATACTGACGAAACAACAGAAGAATAAATTTGAGAGCTTATAATTTTAGTGCTGGTCCTGCGATGTTGCCTGATGCCGTCATGGAACGGGCTCAGCAGGAAATGCTAGATTGGAATGGAACAGGTATGTCTGTGATGGAGATGAGCCATCGCGGACCTGAATACACTCGCATTGCTGAGCAAGCTGAAACTGATCTTCGTGAATTAATGGACATTTCTGATGACTACGCTGTGTTGTTTTTACAGGGCGGAGCATCGCTACAGTTCCCCATGATTCCAATGAACCTGTTGCGTGGAAAAAAAACAGCGGACTATTTCAATACTGGGGCGTGGTCTACCAAAGCCATCGCTGAAGCTAGACAGTTTTGTGATGTGAATATTGTTACAGATTCAACAGCTAACCATTTCACCACAATTGCCAACCCAAGCGAGTGGTCTCTGTCAGAACAGGCTGCGTATGTTCATTACACACCTAATGAAACCATACACGGACTTGAGTTTGCGGAGATTCCTGATGTTGGAGATGTGCCGTTAGTCGCCGACTTGTCATCGACCATTTTGTCGCGGCCGATTGATGTGTCGCAATTCGGTATGATCTACGCAGGTGCACAGAAAAACATTGGTCCTGCTGGTTTGTGCATTGTCATTATACGCAAGGATTTACTGGGTGATGTATTGCCTGGTACACCGACCATGCTCAACTACAAAACTCATGCTGATAACGGATCAATGTTTAACACACCAGCCACATATAGCTGGTATTTAGCTGGTTTAGTGTTTGACTGGTTGAAACAGCAGGGTGGATTAGAGGCAATGGCTGCACTAAACAAACGTAAAGCAGCTAAGCTATATGCCACTATTGATGGAAGTGACTTTTATAGTAATCCTGTCGATATCCGATATCGTTCGTGGATGAATGTCCCCTTTACATTGGCGGATGATAAGCTTGATAAACTGTTTTTGCAGCAAGCCGCAGAACACAAGTTACTGTCACTCAAAGGTCATCGAGACTTGGGTGGTATGCGTGCAAGCATATACAACGCTATGCCAGAGGCGGGTGTCGATGCACTGATCAGTTTCATGAATGAATTTGAGCGTAAGCACGGGTAATTATTGCCAATGAATGAAAAAGAAGCCTTAGCCAATATTCGTCAAGAAATTGATGATATCGATTTAAAAATCCAGCAATTGCTGAATGACCGAGCGGCGATGGCACAGGAAGTTGCCCGGATAAAAATGGATAGTGGTGAACAGGCCGACTTTTATCGTCCTGAACGCGAAGCGATGGTGCTAAGAACGGTGATGGAACGGAATGAGGGCCCATTAGCTTCTGCTGAGGTGGCCAGATTATTTCGTGAAATCATGTCTGCATGTCTGGCAGCTGAAAAACCTTTACAAGTGGCTTATCTTGGTCCTGAAGGCTCTTTTACTCAAGCGGCGGCTCAAAAACAGTTTGGTGGCAGCGTTGAGCTTCATCCGATGAGTACCATTGCCGATGTTTTTCATGCTGTTGAAACCTCGCATGCCTGTTACGGCGTAGTGCCAGTAGAAAATTCAACCGAAGGTATGGTCTCGCATACCTTAGACCGGTTTATTTCCTCACCGTTAAAAATTAATGGTGAAGTCACATTACGTATACACCATTATTTACTCAGTAAAGAGAAGCGGCTCGAAGATATAAACAAAGTTTATGCTCATCCTCAAGCCATCGCGCAGTGTCGCCAATGGCTGATGGAGCAACTACCTGAGGCTGAGTTGATACCGCTCAACAGTAATTCCGAAGCTGCCAAGCGTGTTGCAGCAGAACCTCAAAATACCGCCGCTATTGCTGCGAATCGTGCAGCAGATATTTATGGTTTATCCATTTTAGCCAGTAATATCGAAGATGAGGTCGATAACACGACACGCTTTTTGGTGATTGGATCACAGAATGTTGGACCTTCAGGTGTTGATAAAACAGCGCTTTTAGTCGCGACCAAGAATAAACCTGGCGCTTTGCAGACTCTGTTAAAACCATTAGCGGATTACAGCATCAGCATGACCCGTATCGAGTCGAGACCCTCGAGAAAAGGTATTTGGGAATATGTTTTTTTTATTGATATTGAAGGACATATTGACGAGCCAGCAGTAGCATCAGCGTTGACTCTATTAGAGAATGAGTCATCCATGTTTCGCATTTTAGGTTCTTATCCAAAGGCAGTGTTATGAGCAAAGAACTTATCCTCGCCAATCCACGTGGCTTTTGTGCCGGTGTCGATAGAGCAATAGATATCGTAGAGCGCGCACTGGAGTTGTTTGGTGCCCCCGTTTATGTGCGTCATGAAGTGGTTCATAATCGCTTTGTGGTCGATGGTCTTAGAGACAAAGGCGCTATTTTTGTCGAAGAAGTGGATGAGGTCCCCGACGGAAGTACCTTGATTTTTAGTGCTCACGGCGTATCGAAAAAGGTGCAGAGTGAGGGGAAAAAGCGTGATCTAAAAGTGTTTGATGCGACTTGTCCTTTAGTGACTAAAGTGCATATGGAAGTGTCACGTTATGAAAAACAGAATATGGAATGTATTCTGATTGGTCATGCAGGACACCCCGAAGTAGAAGGGACTATGGGCCAATACACATCAA
>NZ_DIAC01000048.1:15421-17604 GCF_002414625.1 Methylophaga sp. UBA5088
GCCAATACACATCAACAGAAGGCGGCATGTACTTAGTTGAGTCGCCTGAAGATGTCGCCAGACTAAAAGTCAAAAATCCACAGCAACTGGCCTTTGTTACCCAAACCACACTTTCTGTTGATGATACCTCGGTTGTGATTGATGCTCTGCGTCAACACTTTCCCGACATTATCGGCCCAAGCAAAGATGATATTTGCTATGCCACACAAAACAGACAAGATGCCGTGAAAAAACTCGCAAACGAGTGTGATCTTGTTTTAGTGGTAGGCTCGGTAAATAGCTCTAACTCGAATCGTTTACGTGAATTATCAGAGAAGTTAGGCACGCCTGCTTTTTTAATAGACAATGCCGATCAAATAGATCCACAATGGCTTGTAGATAAAAATCGAATTGGTTTGACGGCAGGTGCATCAGCACCAGAAATACTCGTCAACCAAGTTGTTGAAAAATTACGTGACTTAGGTGTTGATTCGTCATACGAAGATGACGGTTTAAAAGAGAACATTGAATTCTCATTACCACGAGAACTAAAGATTGATACATCAAGTCTGAAAAAATAAACAAGGCCGACCATGTCGTTTTTGCCCGTATTTCTTTGGACAGACATTCTCATCTTCCTGCTGGTAGCCGTTATCGCTGTAGCAGCCTTTTATATAAGAACACAGCCTCATTTAAGTACGCCCTGGAAATCAGTAATAAAGCGCAAGCGAGGCATGATTTCCGTTATGATCCTCGGTGTGTATATCATCGTTGGCCTGCTGGACTCTTTACATTATCGTCCGGCATTAGACGCAACAAAGAACGCAAAAGAAGTTTATTATTCATCAGAAGTATTCAGTGTATTTGATTGGCTTGTTTTACCACTGAAACAACAATTAGAAAAAACCTATTCAGCGCCTTTTGCTGATCGTTTGTTTGTTAAAGAAATACAGACGATGGATGATGGTTCCATTAACTATGATTATCCAAAATTGAAATATGGCGCTGCCCATTTAGCAAGTTCTGATCACAAAACGTCTGATATTTACCAAACAATTTTAAAAGCCAGTCTGTTAAGCCTGTTATTGCTGTTTCTGATTTATGTTTGTCATACTGCCATTGCCTCGCGTGCTCATGTAAGCCAGATCTTCCCGCAAACCAAACGCATCTTTCTCAATCACTCCGACTATCCACTTCATACTTTTTATTTCACCGCTTTTTGTCTTTTATTACTCATCTGTAACTTAGCTTTACTGAGTCAGAACTATCATGTGTTTGGTACGGATAAAGTGGGACAGGATGTTTTATACCAGTCCTTAAAGAGTATCCGTACAGGCTTAGTGATTGGGACGTTAACTACCTTGGTGATGTTGCCTATGGCCATTATGCTGGGCATTGCCGCAGGTTATTTCCGAGGCTGGATAGACGATCTTATTCAATATATTTACACCACTTTGAACTCCATCCCAGGTGTATTACTGATTGCTGCAGCCGTATTAATTCTTCAGGTTTATATGAATAATCATCCTGAGAACTTTAAAACCATTGCTGAGCGTGCAGATATTCGGCTGTTGTTTTTATGCATTATTTTGGGCATGACCAGTTGGACTGGTCTGTGTCGAATTCTACGAGCAGAAACACTTAAGTTACGTGAAGCAGAATACGTCATGGCATCTCGTGCTTTAGGGGCGGGGAGTTTTAGTATTCTACGTAAACATATTTTGCCGAACTTGATGCATTTAGTACTTATTGCCGTGGTCTTAGACTTTAGTGGCTTGGTTCTGGCGGAAGCCGTGCTTTCTTATGTTGGTGTTGGTGTCGACCCTTCCATGATTAGCTGGGGCAATATGATTAATAGTGCACGCCTTGAAATGGCAAGAGAACCTGTCGTCTGGTGGTCTCTAACTGCAGCATTTATTTCAATGTTTGTGTTGGTGCTTGCTGCGAACTTGTTTGCAGATGTTGTTCGCGATGCATTTGATCCTAGAATGCAAGGTACATTATGAGCGCATTACTAGAAGTCAAAGCATTAAAAACATGGTTTGGAAATGATAAGGCGCCATACCGAGCGGTTGATGGGGTGGATTTTTGTATTGAGAAAGGTCAAACCTATGCGCTAGTGGGAGAGTCTGGCTGTGGCAAATCCATGACAGCATTGTCTATTCTGAGGTTGAACCCTTATCCAGCCAGCCACATTGTGGCTG
>NZ_DIAC01000048.1:17685-18668 GCF_002414625.1 Methylophaga sp. UBA5088
CAGCCACATTGTGGCTGGCGAGGTCCGTTTGGGTGGACAAAATATTCTTTCTCTTTCTGAAGCAGAAATGGAAAAAATTCGTGGTCGTAGAATAGCCATGATTTTTCAAGAACCCCAAAGTTCACTAAATCCTGTTCTCACTGTAGGACAGCAGATTGCTGAAGTATTTAAATGGCACTTCAATCTTGATAAGGAAGCGATTCATCACAAAACGATAGACTTACTTGGATCGGTAGGTATTCCTGATCCTAATGAACGCATCAATGCTTACCCTCATCAGTTGTCTGGTGGCATGAAACAACGCGTGATGATTGCTATGGCGCTTGCCGGTGAACCTGAGTTATTGATTGCAGATGAACCAACAACCGCCTTAGATGTGACCATTCAGGCTCAAATACTTGATTTGCTGAAAGCTATTCAGCAGAAAACAGGTATGGCCATTCTGCTGATTACGCATGACTTAGGTGTTGTTGCTCAGATGGCCGATCATGTAGCCGTGATGTATGCCGGGCAAATTGTCGAATCAGCCAGCCGAACACAATTCTTTAATAATACTCAACATCCGTACACTCAAAAGCTTTTTCAGGCTATTCCCTCAAAGCAGAAGCGGGAAGAAAAACTCACGGTGATACAAGGAAGCGTGCCGCCATTAAATCGCCAGTTTCATGCTTGTCGTTTTGCTGAACGTTGTGAGCTAGCTTGGGATGACTGTCATGAAGTTGAACCACGTTGGATAAGTAATGAGGCACATGGTGTTCGCTGTCATTTATATGATAGTGATGTCCATGCTGAGCAAAAAGCCCATCAACAGTCTTTCCATAGCTCAAAGCTTTCACAGGTTGTGCCAGCAGATAATGCGATACTGCAAGTCAACGACTTAAAAGTTCACTTTCCTATCAAAAAAGGATTGTTCCAACGGACTATTGGTGCAGTGAAGGCGGTTGATGGCTTAAGCTTCGAGCTTCGTTCTGCTGAAACGTTGG
>NZ_DIAC01000048.1:18797-33862 GCF_002414625.1 Methylophaga sp. UBA5088
GCGAGTCTGGCTGTGGCAAAACTACAGTTGGCAAAGGAATATTGCAACTCGTGCCTGTCACCTCTGGCAATGTTATTTTTCAGAAACAAACGCTTAATCGATTGTCATCTAAAGCCTTACGTTCAGCTCGCGCTTCTATGCAGATTATCTTTCAAGATCCTTTTGCGTCAATGAACCCGCGAATGACCATTAACAATGTCATCAAAGAGGGGATGCTGACATCTTCAATTAAAGATCCTGCGTTGCAGGAAGCAAAAGTGGATGAATTACTGCTTCGAGTGGGATTGAGGACAGATATCAAACATCGTTATCCACATGAGTTTTCAGGTGGTCAGCGCCAACGAATATGTATAGCAAGAGCATTAGCCGCTGAACCAGAATTAATTATCTGTGATGAACCCACGAGTGCACTGGATGTATCTGTTCAGGCACAGATATTAAATTTACTAAGAGATATTCAGCATGAGTTTGGATTATCATTTTTATTTATAACCCATAACATCAGTGTGGTAGATTATTTGGCTCATTGTGTGGCAGTAATGTATCTTGGCCGCATTGTTGAGCAGGGCACACGGGATGAAGTGTTAAATAATCCAAAGCACCCATACACTCAGGCATTACTTGCAGCGGTTCCCAGAATTCATGCAGATGAGAATGTGGTGGTCGCTCATCAACTTGATGGTGAACTGCCTTCGCCAGCGAATCCACCTAAAGGCTGTCACTTTCATCAGCGCTGTCCACATGCTATGCCTATATGTTTGGAGCTATATCCTGACTCAACGCCGCTCAGTCCAACACATCATGTGAAATGTTTTTTATTTGAGGAAAATTATGGATCAGCAAACACAAACTGAACTTGAAGCCGCCGCGTTCAGACGTTTACTTGAACATCTGCGTGAAAATACCGATGTACAAAACATTGATTTAATGAATCTGGCAGGATTTTGCCGGAATTGTTTATCAAAGTGGTATCTGGCTGCAGCAGAAGAAAAGCACATTGATATGGATTACGATCAAGCGCGTGAGCATATTTATGGCATGCCATATAGTGAATGGAAGGACAGATATCAGACAGGCCCAAAAAAATAATGGATGAAATGCGCGCTTATCTGGGCTTTGACTCAGATAATGTCGCAGCTTTTCTGCCAGCGCTTTGGTATCTGTAGCATCTTCTTCTGTTGGTCGAAGTGTGGCAACAGTCGAAATGGTCTGACGAAGTTGTTGTAGATAATTTCGGCAGCAACTACAGACAAGCAGGTGTAAAAATAGACCGAGTCGCTTTCTAATAGGCAGATCACCTTCAAGATAATTACTGGCTTCTTCTGCCACATCTTTACATTGAAACATCTGTTATCTTCCTCGGTATTCTTCGATTTTGTGGTGTATGGTCGTGCGGGCCCGATGCAAGAGCACTCTAGCATTAGACGAACTGATATCTAGAATGTTACAGATCTCTGACATTGATAAGCCCTCCATATCATACATAGTTAACAAAGCACGCTGGTTTGCGGGTAATTGACGAAAGCTTGTTTCAATCAGTTCTTTTAGTTGTTCGTTTTCAAGAAGGGCATCAGGTGTCTCCTGTTCCCAGGGTAAAACATCATCTAAGCGATGGCCTCGTTGATCAAATTTATCTCGAGGGACTGATTCCCAGCCTTCATCCAGAGAAACTTGTCGTTGCTCTCGCTTGAACCGAGTCTTGGCAGCATTACTGGTGATTTGCAAAAGCCAGGTTTTTAAGCTGGAACGTGCCTCGAAGTTTGGTAATGCTTTGATGGCTGACAGCCAGGCATCTTGAACAATCTCATCAGCGAACGCTTCACCCACAATAGCTCTGGCAATCGTGAGCATTAAGCCATGGTATTCAGATACAACATAGTCAAACGCTTTAGCTTCACCCTCTATCAACTGCTGAATTAAGAGGCGCTCTTGTGTTGGACTATGCTTCACATTTTTTTTCATTATGTTTGTAACAATCCTTCGTGAGGCTCGTCTACTATGCAAGACGGACAACAATGCCCGTTTATTTTTTAATAACAATAGAAGGAAGTAATCATCATGGCAACCTTAAATAAATCATCAGTCGCTATAGCCACATTAGCAGCAGGTATGGCCTTGTCACCATCTTTAGCCAGTGCCGACAGCAACCCATTCTCTTCAACAGAACTTTCGAGTGGTTATATGCAACTTGCTGAACATCATGCAGACGAAGCGAAATGTGGTGAAGCAAAGTGTGGTGGTGATAAAAAAGCTGAAGAAGCCAAATGTGGCGCGGATAAAAAAGCAAAAGAAGCTAAATGCGGTGGCGATAAAAAAGCTGAAGAAGCCAAATGCGGTGCAGATAAAAAAGCACATGAAGCCAGCTGTGGTGGTAATCACTAAAAATACACTGGCAGTTTCTAAATAAGGGCTCTTTGAGCCCTTATTTATTAAGGAGAACAGGTATGTCTATCTGTCATATTTATCATGGTGTCTCAACCAGCTTAAATAAAACGCGTGCCGTCGATTTTATGGCACCACTATTATTACGTGTGTATCTCGCGCCTGTTTTTTGGGTGGCTGCCAACAACAAATGGAATCCGTTTGATGCTGATAGCTCTCTGAATAGCACAATCGCTTGGTTTGCGAATCCTGATTGGGGATTGGGGTTACCTTTTCCTGAATTGATGGCTTATCTGGCCTGGGGAGCGGAATACTTTGGTGCAATTTTTCTCATTCTGGGCTTGGGCATTCACTTAGTCACACTACCGTTAATGTTTACTATGATTGTCGCTGCTGTCACTGTCCATTGGCAAAACGGTTGGCAGGCAATACATGACACGATGAGTCCTTTTGCATCAAATGATGTCAATGAAGCTATAGAGCGTCTTCACAAGGCGAAAGAGATTTTGCAGGAATATGGGCATTACGACTGGTTAACACAACATGGTAATTTCGTTGTGCTTAATAATGGTATTGAATTTGCCGCCACCTATTTCCTGATGTTGCTAGTGTTGTTTTTTATCGGGGCTGGTAAGTACTTCAGTGTTGATTACTGGATAAGCCAATACTGTCAGCCGAGCGAGGAGGGTAAGTAAATGTTTTTTAGAAAACAAAAATCCTGGGAAATAGCTGAATCAGAAGTCACTGACTTTAATATTTATCAAAACCGTCGACAGTTTCTCAATACCAGCATATCGATTGGTCTAGCCAGTGCATTTCCATCAATGGTGTTAGCTGCGACCGAAGATAATCCGACTCAACTTTTCAAAGACTTGAGTAATAGTCCTTTTTCTACAGAAGAAGAAAAAACGGATTTTGAGTCAATTACGACATATAACAATTTCTATGAGTTTGGCACATCAAAAACGGATCCCGCACTGAATGCGACCGCTTTTCCAGATAAGTCTGAGTCATGGAAAGTCGTTATAGATGGTGAGTGTGAAAAACCTGGTACATACGATTACGATGAATTGATTAAACCCTTCTCTTTAGAAGAACGAATATATCGAATGCGCTGTGTGGAGGGGTGGTCTATGGTGATTCCATGGATTGGTTTTCCGCTGGCTGATTTGCTAAAAAAAGCGCAGCCAAATGCGAATGCAAAATTTGTTGAATTCACGACATTATATGACCCAGAACAAATGCCGGGGCAGCGACGCGCTGTGCTTGACTGGCCTTATGTAGAAGGCTTACGCATTGATGAAGCAATGAATCCTCTTACACTCTTGTCAGTGGGGCTCTATGGCAAAGAGTTATTAGGACAAAATGGGGCACCAATTCGATTAGTTGTGCCTTGGAAATACGGTTTTAAAAGCATTAAATCGATTGTGCGTATACGGTTTGTAGAAAAAATGCCTCAGACGGCATGGATGAAAGCTAATGCTAGAGAATATGGCTTTTATTCAAATGTGAATCCAAATGTTGACCACCCACGTTGGAGTCAGGCAAAAGAACGCCGTATCGGTGAATTCTTGAAGCGTAAAACGCTGATGTTTAATGGTTACGGCGAGCAAGTGGCAGATCTCTATGCTGGCATGGATCTTAAACGTTATTTCTGAAAACTAGATGTCAGCAAAAAACAAAGCAAGCATGGTCAAGGCAGGAGTGTTTTTTATCTGTCTTGTGCCACTCATTTATCTAATCTGGGGACTCTTTACTGAGAACCTTGGTGCTAATCCAGTTGAGACATTAACCAGAAACTCTGGCTTATGGGCATTACGTTTTTTATTAATCACTTTGCTGGTTTCACCTATCCGTTGGTATACAGGTCTGACGGCAGTCGTCAAATATCGACGCATGTTAGGTCTCTATGCCTTTTTCTATGCCTTTGTCCATATGCTGTTATATCTTGGTCTCGATCAACTTTTTAATATTCATGACATTTGGAAAGATATCATCAAACGTCCATTCATCACTGTGGGCTTCATCAGTTTTATTTTGCTGTTACCCTTGGTCGTAACCTCAACTAATAAAATGATAAAAAGGTTGGGTGGTAAACGCTGGAAAAGGTTACACCGTCTGACATATTTAGTTGCTTCTTTGTCGTGTCTTCATTTTCTTATGCTGGTAAAGGCCGATATTCGTGAACCAGTCATTTACATACTGTTGCTTTTAGCCTTGTTTTTTGTCAGGTTTTTACATTCATTTAATAAAAAAAAGCTGGTCACTCGCTGATTTTTTTCGCAAACTGATATACAACACCTCAACGTTGTGGTGTGAACTAACCATAAGTCAGTAAACAAGNNATGGTGACTTTGTTGATATCACCGCTACGTAAACTGACGGGTATCAATCACTTTATCCGCTTTCGCCGAATGCTGGGACTTTTTGCTTTCTTTTATGCCAGCGTGCATATGCTGCTGTATCTCGGACTGGACCAGTTTTTTGATGTACAGGAGATATGGCTGGATATTGTTAAACGTCCTTTTATAACCATTGGTTTTATCAGCTTTGTCTTGCTGATTCCATTAACGGTTACCTCTACCGACAAGATGATGAAACGCCTTGGTGGTCGTCGCTGGAAAAAATTACATTATTTAATTTATCTTATTGTCGTGCTTTCTTGTGTGCATTTTTATATGCTGGTCAAGCAAGATAAAACTGAACCATTAATTTATTTTTTCATTGCTATCCTGTTGCTTGGCTTCAGGGTATTCAGCCAGCGCAGGCGTAGTCAATCAGCCGCTTCATAAAGCTTATTTAACCGGCTTTTACAGCAGTTTTTTGTTATAAATTTTTTCCACAAGGTTTTGATTTTCTTGTCAGAATGGCGCTGTAGCACGCTTTTGTCGGCGTGCTGCAGTGTGAATTAAACAAAAACTGTTACAATGTGCGGCTGTAATTTATCGCGTTATGATTTGAGAAGGTATTTATGACTGATTTTGTCGATCACGATCCACAGGAAACTCAAGAATGGCTCGACGCCCTTGAGTCTGTAATTGAGGCCGGTGGTGAGGAAAAAGCGCACTTTATCATTGAGAAGCTCATTGATATGGCTCGTCGTACTGGGATTAACCTCCCGTATAGCGCTAACACTGCATACGTCAACACGATTCCTGTTGATCAGCAAGAACGCATCCCTGGTGACCAGGCGATGGAACACAAGCTGAGATCTTATATTCGCTGGAATGCTATGGCGATGGTAGTGAAAGCTAATATGAAACCCGGTTCTGTCGGTGGTCATATTGCGAGTTTTTCATCAGCAGCCACCCTTTACGATGTGGGCTTTAACCACTTCTTTAAAGGTGATGAATATGGCAATGGTGCTGATATGGTTTTTGTTCAAGGCCATTCATCTCCAGGTATTTATGCGCGTTCTTTCCTTGAAGGCAGACTGACTGAAGAACAATTAGAAAATTTCCGTTTTGAAGTAGACGGTAAAGGTCTGTCCTCTTATCCACATCCATGGCTAATGCCTGACTACTGGCAGTTCCCAACTGTATCAATGGGGCTTGGTCCTATTTTAGCCATCTATCAGGCTCGCTTCATGAAATACATGCAGCACCGTGATATTGTCAAAACAGAAGGCCGTCATGTCTGGGCTTATCTGGGCGATGGTGAGATGGATGAGCCAGAATCATTAGGTGCGATTACCTTGGCTGGTCGCGAGAAGCTGGATAATCTTATCTATGTCGTTAACTGTAACTTACAGCGCCTTGATGGCCCTGTACGTGGTAACGGCAAAATTGTTCAAGAATTAGAAGCTTTATTCCGTGGTGCGGGCTGGAATGTTATTAAAGTTTTATGGGGTAGTGGCTGGGATCAGTTACTGGCTCGTGATACAAAAGGCTTACTGCTTAAACGAATGGAAGAAGTCGTTGACGGCGAATACCAGAACTATAAAGCCAAAGATGGTGCTTATGTGCGTAAACACTTCTTTGGTAAATACCCTGAATTGTTAGAAATGGTTTCTGACATGACAGATGAAGATATCTGGCATTTAAGTCGTGGTGGTCACGATCCAAGAAAGATTTATGCTGCCTATAAACGTGCCGTCGATCATGTTGGACAACCTACCGTTATCTTAGCTAAAACCGTTAAAGGTTATGGCATGGGTGAAGCGGGTGAAGGTCAAAACACGACGCATCAGCAGAAGAAGCTGGAAATTGAACAAATGAAACGGTTCCGTGACCGTTTCAACATTCCTTTAACAGATGAAGAAGTAGACAACGTCCCATTCATCAAACTTAAGGATGACAGCCCAGAGAAAAAATATTTACTGGAACGCCGTAAAGAATTGGGCGGTTTCTTACCTAAACGTAACAACAGTGCACCTGCTCTGAAAATTCCTGAATTAAAACTGTTTGATGCTGTATTGAAATCAAGCGGAGATCGTGAACTTTCAACCACAATGGCGTTTGTTCGCGTCTTGACTGCACTGATTCGTGATAAACAAATCGGTAAAAATATCGTTCCAATCGTGCCGGACGAAGCCCGTACTTTTGGTATGGAAGGCTTGTTCCGTAGTGTGGGTATTTATTCTTCTTCTGGCCAGCGTTATGAGCCCGAAGATTCAGGAAAAGTCATGTGGTACCGTGAAGATACCAAAGGCCAGATTCTTGAAGAAGGGATTAACGAAGCCGGTTCAATGGCTGAGTGGGTATCAGCTGCAACGGCTTACAGTAACTACAACGTTAACATGGTGCCGTTCTATATCTATTACTCCATGTTTGGTTACCAGCGTGTTGGTGACTTATGGTGGTTAGCTGGTGATATTCAGGCCAAAGGTTTCCTCATCGGGGGGACTGCAGGTCGTACGACATTGAATGGTGAAGGTTTACAGCATCAAGATGGTCATAACCTATTGATGGCAAATGCTATTCCAAACTGCATCAGCTACGATCCGACTTACGCCTATGAAGTTGCGGTGATTGTTCATGATGGTATGAAACGTATGTATGAGAAGCAGGAAAATGTTTTCTACTACATCACGGCCATGAATGAAAATTACAAACACCCTGAAATGCCCGAAGGCGTTGAAGAAGGCATAATCAAAGGGTTGTATAAGCTCAAAACTGGCGGTAAACATAAGCTTAAAGCCCAGCTTATGGGTAGCGGTACTATTCTGCGTGAAGTGGAAGCAGCTGCAGAGCTGCTTGAAAAAGACTGGAAAGTCTCTGCTGATGTGTGGAGTGCGACTAGCATGAACGAGTTGGTTCGAGATGGACAGGAAGTTGAACGCCATAATCGCCTCAACCCAACCGCACCGAAAAAACGCAGCTATATTTCTGAATGCTTAGATGATGCGGCTGGTGTCGTGGTTGCTGCAACAGACTACATACGTTTATATGCAGAACAAATCCGTCCGTGGGTTAAAGCGAGCTATACCGTTTTAGGTACGGATGGTTTTGGCCGAAGCGATACTCGTGAAGCATTGAGAAGTTTCTTTGAAGTGGATCGTTATCATGTCGTTGTTGCAACACTACATGCATTAGCCGACGAAGGTCAGATCAAATATGACGTGGTTGCTGATGCAATCAAAAAGTATGAGATTAATGCAGAAGCAATCAACCCAGTTAAGGCATAAATAATGGCAGAATTAATTGAATTAAAAGTTCCTGATATTGGTGACTTTGAAGCAGTTGAAATCATTGAAGTGCTTGTTGCTGAAGGCGATAGCATTGATGAAAATCAAGAAGTCATTACTGTAGAGTCTGATAAAGCGATGATGGAAATTCCAGCATCGCAAGCAGGCACGATAAAAGAAATGAAAGTGGCGGTTGGTGATAAGGTCAGTGAAGGTACCGTTATTGCTATGCTTGAAGTGGCTGAAGGCGCTTCTGCTGCAAAAGAAGACGTTAAACCTGAAGAAAAAGCTGAAAAACCAGATGCGCCCGCATCAGCAGAAAAAACAGAAGCCAAAGCGGAGACTAAGGTTGAATCAACTCCGGCATCTGCAGCATCCACATCTGAGGCGATTCCCTACGCACCTGACAATAAAGCAGGTGTTCGTCGTGCTCATGCCTCGCCTTCAGTGCGTCGATTTGCTCGTGATTTAGGTGTTGTGCTGACATCGGTCAGTGGCACTGGTCCAAAAGGGCGTATCACTAAAGATGATGTTCAAAACTATGTGAAACAGGTGATGACGACACCTGCCTCTGCGCCAGCGCAAAGTGGTAGTGCAATTCCATCAGTACCGGTGGTTAATTTTGAACAGTTTGGTGATATCGAGGCACAAGAGATGTCTCGTATCAAGAAAATATCTGGCAAACACCTTCACGCATGTTGGTTAAACATCCCACACGTTACACAATTTGATGAAGCCGATATCACTGAGTTAGATGCTTTCCGCAAAGAAAATAAAGAAATGGCAGCGAAGAAAGGTGTGAACTTAACACCTTTAGTTTTCATTATGAAAGCGGTGGTTGCTTGCTTAAAACAATTCCCAGAATTCAATGCTTCACTTAGTGAAGATAAAGAAAGCCTGATTCTAAAAAATTATTACAATCTGGGTGTGGCTGTGGATACACCAAATGGGCTTATGGTGCCGGTTATCAAAGATGTCGATAAAAAAGGCTTTTTGGAATTAGCTGGTGAACTTGGTGATATTAGTGCCCGTGCTCGTGAAGGTTCATTAACAGCCAAAGATTTACAAGGCGGTACATTCTCTATTTCAAGTCTTGGTGGTATTGGTGGTCAGTTCTTTACGCCTATCGTTAATGCGCCGGAAGTGGCGATCTTGGGTGTGAGCCGTCATCAAATGAAACCGGTCTGGAATGGCAAAGAATTTGTTCCACGACTGATGCTGCCATTATCTGTCTCTTATGACCATCGCGTAATTGATGGTGCGGCAGGTGCACGCTTTACCGTGATGCTCAGCCAGATGTTGTCTGATATTCGTAAGGTGCTGCTATGAGTGAAATAGAAGTAAAAGTCCCTGATATTGGTGATTTTGATGCTGTTGAAATCATCGAAGTACTTGTGAGTGAAGGCGATATTGTTGAAGAGAATCAGGATATTATCACTCTTGAATCAGATAAAGCGGCAATGGAAATTCCTAGCACAGCCAAAGGAAAAATTGTCAGCTTAAAGGTATCTGTAGGCGATAAGGTGGCTGAAGGTGATGTTATCTTAACGTTAGAAGCTGAGCAGGCCGAGGCTGATACTGAAGACACCGAGTCAACACCTGAAGCAACGGAAACTAAAGCAAGCTCGCCAGAAAAAGCAGGGCCAACACCAGCGGCTGTTCCGCAAGGTGATGCGGATCTGCATGCCGAGGTATTGGTGCTCGGTTCTGGACCGGGTGGCTATACTGCCGCATTCAGAGTGGCTGATCTGGGTAAGCAAGTCGTCATGGTTGAACGTCACGAACGAATTGGTGGTGTTTGCTTAAATGTCGGCTGTATTCCTTCAAAAGCATTGTTACACACAGCGCAGATTATTAATGAAGCCGAAGAAATGTCGCATCATGGGGTGAAATTCAATAAACCTCAGATCGATATTCGCGAATTAGAATCTTGGAAAAGCAGTGTTGTTAATCAGTTAACTGGCGGCTTAAAAGCATTAGCTAAAACACGTAAGGTCACCATAGTGCAAGGCGAGGGTAGTTTTACCAGCCCAAACACTTTGAATGTTGAAGGTCCTGACGGTGAGAAAACGATCTCGTTTGACCACTGTATTATTGCTGCCGGTTCACGCGTAACAAAAATCCCTGTATTCCCAAATGACGATCCAAGAATGATGGATTCCACGGATGCATTAGAACTGGAAGATGTACCAGAAAAATTATTGGTCATTGGCGGTGGTATCATCGGACTTGAAATGGCGACTGTTTATGATGCTTTAGGCTCCAAGATCACTGTCGTTGAGTTACAAGATAGTCTGATTCCGGGTGCGGATAAAGATATTGTTAAGCCGTTGCTCAAGCGTGTAGAGCAAAAATACGACAATATATATCTGAACACAAAAGTCAGTAACATTGAGCCAAAAGAAGATGGTTTACTCGTCACTTTTGAGGGTAAAGATGCACCTGAACAAGCGATGTTTGACAAAATACTGGTTGCTGTTGGTCGTTCACCAAACGGTAAACTGATTAATGCTGAAGCAGCGGGTGTCATCGTGACTGATCATGGCTTTATCGAAACGGATGGCCAGATGCGTACGAATGTGCCGCATATCTTTGCTATTGGTGACATTGTAGGTCAACCGATGCTTGCCCATAAAGCAACGCATGAAGGGAAAGTGGCTGCTGAGGTGATTGCTGGTCAGAAATCCGTATTTGAACCTATGACGATACCATCTGTTGCCTATACCGATCCTGAAGTGGCCTGGATGGGAATGAGCGAAGACGAAGCCAAAAAGCAAGGCATTGATTATGTGAAAGGTGCCTTCCCTTGGGCTGCCAGTGGTAGAAGCTTAAGCCTGGGTAGAGATGAAGGTCTGACAAAAGCTATCTTTGAAAAAGAAACTGGCCGATTAATTGGTGCAGGTATTGTTGGTCCTAATGCGGGTGAATTAATTGCAGAAGCTGTTCTCGCTCTCGAGATGGGAGCAGATGCTGAGGATATTGGTTTGACTATCCATCCTCATCCAACTTTATCTGAGACATTAGGATTTGCTGCAGAAATGGCCGAAGGATCAATCACCGATCTGATGCCGCCACGCAAGACTTTGCACTCTAAGTAACAATGCGTAAACTGGCTGTTGCCAGCAATTGATGAGGGTATATCTGTGTTCAACACAGATATACCCGTTTTTTTGCCTATTATTTTTTTGAGTTAATGACAAGCAAGGGCCATTTTGATGCCACGTTAAAACCGCCACTCAAGTGGGCGGGTGGGAAACGTTGGTTATTACCTGTTCTTAAACGCTACTGGAATAAACATCAGCCGAGCAGACTGGTGGAACCTTTTTGTGGCGGGCTTTCGGTTGCGCTTGGTTTAGCCCCAGATAATGCATTACTCAATGATGTAAACCCCTCATTAATCAATTTTTATCAGCATCTAAGCCAAGGCCTGGAAGTCGAAATAGCGTTTATTAATGATGAGGCAAACTACTATCAATGTCGTGACGAATTTAATCGGCTTAATGCTAAACAAAGTGATCCAGCGCGGGCGGCACAACTCTTCTATTATCTGAATCGCACTGGCTACAATGGTTTGTGTCGGTTTAATAGTCAGGGCGGTTACAATGTCCCTTTCGGACGTTATAAAACCATCAATTATTTAGAGAGTTTTGTTCACTATCAGCCAATCCTGTCTCGATGGCAATTTTCTTGTGAGGATTTTGAATCGATACCACTCCAAGCGAATGACTTTGTATATGCCGATCCTCCATATGACACACCCTTCCATCAATACTCACAAAAAGGATTTAAATGGGAAGACCAGGAGCGTCTGGCATATTGGTTAAGTCATCATGAGGGGCCAGTTCTTTTGTCTAATCAGGCGACAGACAGAGTCATCAAGCTTTACCGTCAGCTGGGTTTCAGGCTGCGTTACCTTGATGCACCACGTTTAATTAGCTGTAAAGGAAATGGGCGGAAAGCGGTGAAAGAAGTGCTTGCGATCCGCGGTTTTTGATACAATACGCGTTCTTTTTTATTCAAGTTAATGCCAAGATTGCCGATGCTATAACTATGGTGATTTAGGAATTAAGTCAGTTCATTTTTTACAGGAATACATATCACCCATGTCTAAAATCAACAAAGTCGTATTAGCCTATTCTGGCGGATTAGATACCTCAGTTATTTTGAAGTGGTTACAAGATAAATATGATTGTGAGGTGGTCACTTTCACAGCTGACTTAGGGCAGGGTGAAGAAGTTGAACCAGCCAGAGCAAAAGCACAGTCTTTAGGTATCAAAGAAATCTACATTGAGGACTTACGTGAAGAATTTGCTCGTGACTATGTCTTTCCTATGTTCCGTGCAAATGCTATCTATGAAGGTGAATACTTATTAGGTACTTCTATTGCTCGTCCACTGATTGCTAAACGTTTAGTTGAAATTGCTCAACAAACTGGTGCAGAAGCGGTTTCTCATGGCGCGACCGGAAAAGGAAATGATCAGGTCCGCTTCGAACTTGGCGCCTACGCACTAAATCCGAACATCAAAGTGATAGCCCCTTGGCGTGAATGGGACTTATTGTCTCGTCAGAAATTACTTGATTATGCAGAACAACACGGCATACCTGTAGAAATGAAACAAGGTAAAAAATCACCTTATTCAATGGATGCTAATCTGCTGCATATCTCATATGAAGGTGGCATTTTAGAAGATCCATGGGCTGAGCCTGAAGAAACGATGTGGCGTTGGTCAGTTTCTCCAGAAAATGCTCCAGATAAAGCGACTTACCTTGAACTGACCTATGAAAAAGGTGATATCACCGCTATCAATGGTGAGGCTATGTCACCAGCGACAGTCATGACTTACCTGAATAAAGTAGCGGGTGAAAATGGTATTGGTCGTCTTGATATCGTTGAAAATCGTTATGTCGGTATGAAGTCACGTGGATGTTATGAAACACCCGCTGGGACAGTGATGTTGAAAGCCCACCGTGCTATCGAGTCATTGACCTTAGATCGTGAAGTAGCTCACCTTAAAGATGAATTAATGCCTCGTTATGCCAAATTAATTTATAACGGATATTGGTGGGCACCTGAGCGTGTGATGCTGCAGAAGATGATTGATGAATCGCAAACCACCGTTAACGGTAAAGTCCGTGTCAAATTATATAAAGGTAGTGTTTCTGTTGTTGGACGTGCTTCTGAGACGGACAGCCTGTTTGATGAATCTATTGCTACATTTGAAGACGATGCGGGGGCTTATGATCAGAAGGACGCTGAAGGTTTCATTAAACTGAATGCGCTGCGTTTGAAAATTGCTGGTAAAGCAAAACGTAAGTTCTGATAGCGCTTAATAAGGCCAAACTGAAATATGGACTACAACGAATTATCTGATAAAGCCGCGGAATATATGCGGCTTGCGTTGCCCCTAATGCGAAAGCATGGGGTGCCAATGACGCCAGATAATTATACCGTATGGTATGAACATGTTTCCGGTGCCAATGAAGCCCTTTCTTTAGCTATTAATTCCATGGTTAAAGAAACGCCAGTATTAACGCAGAATCAATGTCAGCACTTATTTAAAAGCTATTTCAATATTGAAAAAGAGCGCGAAGAAGTGTTCCAAATGCGTCTTGAACTGGCGCGTTTGCTGAAAGAAGTGATCAACTTCATCTACAGCAGTGTTATGCATACTGATAAGACAAATCAACGTTTAAATGATTTGTTAAGTCGAATTAACCGTGATATGTCTGCAGCCGAAATTCATCAAATAGTCGATGATATTTTGGCTGAAACACGCCAGGCCATGAACAGTGGTGAATTATTAACTGAGCGCTTAGACACGGCGATGTCTGAGTTACAAAAACTTAAGAAAGAATTTGATGTGTCTAAGCAGGAAGCGAAAACCGATACGCTTACTGGATTAGCAAATCGTAAGGCTTTCGATGAAGTCGTGACAAAGGTGACACATGATGCAGATGACTCTGGCTTAGATGTGTGTATTATTTTTGCTGATTTGGATTTATTTAAAAATATCAATGATAAGCATGGACACCTGGTCGGTGATCAGGTGTTGCGTGTTGTTGCCAATTCACTAAAGGATAGTGTTAAGGGGCGAGATCTGGTGGCGAGATACGGTGGTGAAGAGTTTGCTATAGTCTTATTGAATACCAGCTTGCAAAATGCTAAAAACGTTGCTGAGAATATTCGTCTGGAGATTGCCTCAAAACGAATTCAGCGTAAAGATACCCGGGAATCCTTAGGCACGATTACTTTGTCTTTTGGTGTCGCTCGTTATGTACCATCTGAAGGCAGTGAAAGCTTTATGCAACGTGCAGATAGAGCGCTTTATATGTCGAAAAGGAGAGGGCGCAACTGCGTATCAGAAGCGCCACCGCCTATTATTTAGTTTGTTCTGGGAACGTATTTGTAAAAAATACTTCCTCAAGATCAAGCTGTCCTGAACGAGGGCGTGCATCCTGTAGTTTCTTACCTATCGTGATCATCATTACGATCACGTGATCATGTGGCAAGTTAATTAGTCTGGCGACTTTATCAAAATCAAAGCCATCCATAGGGCAAGAATCATAGCCCATACCTTTAGCCATCAGCATTATTGTTCCTGCAGCAATGCCTGCTGAACGAAAACACTCGTCACGTTGTCCTTGGTGATGATTAGTGTAATAGCCCTCAATAGCGGGCAACATAAAATCTTGAACTTCTTTTGGCGCATGTCGCCAATAACGTTGCGGATCTTTCTCCCAGGCATTTAAGTCAGCACATAAAATTAATAACATTGAGGCATCAGTGACTTGTGCCTGGCCATAACTGGCTTCACGGATAGCTTGACGCAGAGCGTTGTCTTCAACATTAACAAAACGCCAATGCTGAAGGTTAAAGGCTGTTGGAGATAAAATCGCATGCTCCATCAGCATGTTGACTTCTTCTGCGGTCATTTGATGTTCAGGGTCATAATGCTTAACAGAACGACGTGTAAGAATCGCTTCTTTAATATCCATAAATACTCTTGTGATTAATTTGAAGATGTTTCAACTTTCAGATAGATAATTTGCTGTTGTG
>NZ_DIAC01000048.1:33976-34987 GCF_002414625.1 Methylophaga sp. UBA5088
TTCAGATAGATAGTTTGCTGTTGTGCTTGATGTGATTGATAACGTTTCATCCCATTTTGCTGGGCGTGTTGATCTTCTGAAACAAAGGCCAGTTTTATCCAGTTACCTAACTCACCTTGTACCGAAGTAATCACTTCACTTGAGTTAATTTGCCCTTGTTGAGCTCTATCTGAAAAGAAAGGGTGAATATCGATTTTAACTCTGTTATCAGCCAATAAAAATGGGACAGCATTAAAACCATTTGCCGTTGACGTATAGTACGTATTGGTAGCCAAACCAATGTCGCCGCTGCCGTTTATGAAATAAAGATAGTCTTTCTCAGGTTTTGCATTACCTAACTTAATGGTGATGGGCTGACCAGCAATCCCCTGAGCTTGATATTGATTGTCTTGATCGTCTTTACCTTTTGTTGACCATGCCTTGAGTTTGACTGAAGCATTTGGCTTTGAATCTGAAAGTGTAATATTGGCTTCACTCCCTGATTGTTGCTGAAGTTCTTGTGAGGTTTGCAAGACAGTAATGACGACAGACTTTAATGGTGTGTCGAGTTTTTTGATGAGCTGTTCAACATTAGCAAGCGTGGCTCGATCCGACTTTAAAATCAGCATGTTGTCATAGGCTCTTATTGTCGCTGTCTCAGGCAAAAAGGGCCGAACCTGCTCTACGACTTCATTGGCGAGACGATGTTTCAATGCAATGGTATGGATGTTTGTATCTGCTAATATCGTTGAGTAGAACATGAGTAACGCAATTGTCAAAATGTGATTTTTCATAACTGCAGACGCCTCGTATTCAAATCAAACTCACTTCTGGCCCACATATCGTCGAAGTCTTTCTTGCGATTACTGACCTGACCCGTGGCATCAAAATCAACTACACCTTCGTAGCGATTAGCATTTGGACAATATAAAAAGGCTTTTTTATCAACCAACAGGCTCATATGCCGTAGTTTTTGCTCTTGTCTGTCAGCAATATGAATTTGAATTTTACTGGAGAGTCTCTGAGCAAGAG
>NZ_DIAC01000048.1:35083-39187 GCF_002414625.1 Methylophaga sp. UBA5088
ACCTGGAGAGTCTCTGAGCAAGAGGTATGAGCAGATGCCTTTGTGCTGTAGATTGCCGTGTATTGTGAACAAGTAACCGAACTGTACAGCGCTGACTCTGGTTGATAAATGTGATTAACTTATCGATGACCATTTGATTGTTGAATAAAACACTATCCAACTCAGGACCGAAAAAACAAATTTCTTGCCTAGCTGACTCAATGAGTTCGATAGTGTATTGGCTTGCATATTCCCGACTGTCGAATGGGATTGCTGGATCGTCAGTCGGGATAGCTTCAATCATTGTTAACCGTTTGTTGCTTGTTCTGCCGCGTTACCCAGATAATTAGCGGGAGTCATTGCCTTTAATTTATCCTTGGCTTCTTGAGGCATATCCAGTCCATCAATGAATGCTTGCATGATGTCTTTATTAACGCGCTGGCCGCGAGTTAAATCTTTCAGCTTTTCATAAGGATTTTCAATACCGTAACGACGCATTACTGTCTGGATTGGTTCAGCTAATAATTCCCAGTTAGCATCCAAATCAGCGGCCATAACTTCTGGTGCTGGATCGAGTTTACCAATACCTTTCAAGGCGGAGCTATATGACAATAAAGAGTGTGCAAAACCGACACCTAAATTACGTAACACAGTCGAGTCTGTCAGGTCACGTTGCCATCTGGAAATAGGCAGTTTCAGAGCCAAATGATCAAACACGGCATTCGCTATGCCGAGGTTACCTTCAGCATTTTCAAAGTCGATAGGATTGACTTTATGAGGCATGGTGGATGAACCAATTTCGCCTTTCACTGTTTTTTGCTTGAAATAACCGATAGAAATATAGCTCCAAACATCACGGCAAAAATCAATTAATACCGTATTGAAGCGAATCATTGCCTGGAATAGTTCAGCCATGTAGTCATGGGGTTCAATCTGCGTGGTGTATTTATTCCAACGCAGTCCCAGTCCTGTAACAAACGCGTTTGCCATCATCGGCCAGTCAACATCAGGGTAGGCGGCATAGTGAGCGTTGTAGTTACCGACTGCACCATTCATTTTCCCGTAGAGTAAAACTGCAGCCACATGAGTACGTTGTAACTCGAGACGTTGAACCACATTAGCCAATTCTTTACCCAGAGTCGTAGGCGATGCTGGCTGGCCATGAGTGCGTGACATCATCGGTGTATCAGCGTGTTGCTGTGCAATCTTACGAATAGCAGCAATGACCGTATCCATTTCAGGCAAAATGACTTTTTCACGGGCATTTTTCAGCATGATACCGTAAGCGGTATTGTTAATATCTTCTGAAGTACAAGCAAAGTGAACAAACTCGCTAACAGCGTTCAGTTCTGCATTGTCTTTAAATTTTCTTTTGATGAAATATTCAACGGCCTTAACGTCGTGATTGGTTTCACGTTCGATATCTTTTATTTCTTGGGCATCTTCAACAGAGAAGCTATTGATGATGTTGTCTAAAAAAGCTTCTGCTTCTTGACTAAGTTTCGGTACTTCCTGAATACTGGCATTGTTACCGAGTAAATGTAGCCAGCGAAGTTCTACTTCTACACGGGCGCGCAGAAGTCCATACTCACTAAAGAATGGGCGTAGCGCTTCAGTTTTTCCGGCATAGCGGCCATCAACCGGTGAAATCGCGGTCAAAGCGGTTAAATCCATGAATACTCCGATGAAAGATTTAGTTAATAAATTTGTGCGAAATTATAGCAGAGTTCGCTCGTGCTAAACGCTTTCAGGTAAAATGTCACCGTTTCATTCTCAAACTTTGGGGTACACATACGTGCTGAAAGAATATCAATCGCAAGTTGAAGAACGCGCCAAACTTGGCTTACCACCGTTACCACTTGATGCTGAACAGGTTTCTACCTTAGTTGAACAGCTCAAATCCGGAAGCGATGACAGTGAAGAATTATTAGAACTTCTTATTCATAGAGTACCGCCAGGTGTAGACCAAGCGGCCTATGTGAAAGCCGGCTTCCTCACTGATATCGCAAAAGGTGAAGTGACATGTGCATTGATTTCTCCTGTAAAAGCGACCGAGTTACTCGGAACGATGATGGGGGGCTACAATGTGCAATCATTGATCCAGCTACTCGATATTGAAGAAACAGCCGCGACTGCTGAAAAAGCCTTATGCAAAACATTGATGGTTTATGATGCCTACCATGATGTGGTTGAAAAAGCAGAGAATAATGAGTACGCCAAGCGCGTATTACAATCTTGGGCTGATGCAGAATGGTTTACCTCCCGTCCTAAATTAGCTGAACAGATCACGTTAACCGTATTTAAAGTGCCAGGTGAGACAAATACGGATGATCTATCACCCGCGACAGAAGCCTGGAGCCGTCCTGATATTCCACTGCATGCTAAAGCCATGCTTGTCAGCAAAATGGATGACCCTATTGGCGACATCGAGAAGTTGAAAGAAAAAGGCCATCCACTGGCGTTTGTCGGTGATGTTGTGGGTACCGGGTCATCACGTAAATCAGCCATTAACTCTGTGTTGTGGCATATGGGACATGATATTCCCTATGTGCCTAACAAACGCCAGGGTGGCGTTATTCTCGGTAATAATATTGCTCCTATCTTCTTTAATACTGCGGAAGACTCTGGTGCAATGCCAATTGAATGTGATGTCCAGAATATGGAAACTGGCGATATCATTACCATTCTGCCTTATGAAGGCAAAATATTAAACGAAGCGGGTAATGTCATCAGCGAATTTAGTATGCGTCCAACCACGCTGGCTGATGAGGTCCGTGCCGGTGGCCGTATTCCATTAATCATTGGTCGTGGTCTGACAGATAAAGCCCGAGAAACCCTCGGTTTAGAGCCATCGGATATTTTTGTACGCCCAGTCGAACCTGTGGATACAGGTAAAGGCTTTACATTAGCGCAGAAAATGGTCGGTCGTGCTTGTGGTGTTGAAGGTGTTCGTCCTAACAGTTACTGCGAGCCTAAGGTCACCACCGTTGGTTCTCAGGATACAACCGGTGCGATGACACGTGACGAGTTAAAAGAACTTGCCTGTTTAGGTTTTTCTGCTGATTTGGTTATGCAATCTTTCTGTCATACCGCTGCCTATCCAAAACCGGTTGATATTAAATTACAGCATGAGTTACCGGACTTTATCAGTACACGTGGTGGTGTTTCATTGCGTCCTGGTGACGGTATTATCCACTCTTGGTTAAACCGCATGATTTTGCCTGATACCGTCGGTACTGGTGGTGACTCACATACGCGTTTCCCAATTGGTATCAGTTTCCCGGCTGGCTCAGGTTTAGTGGCGTTTGGTGCAGCTTTAGGGGTTATGCCGTTAGATATGCCCGAGTCCGTACTAGTTAGATTTAAAGGTGAAATGCAACCAGGTATCACATTACGTGACTTAGTTAATGCAATCCCATACGCTGCTATTCAACAAGGATTGCTGACTGTTGAGAAAAAAGGTAAGAAAAATATTTTCAATGGTCGTGTGTTGGAAATTGAAGGTTTACCTGATCTCAAAGTAGAGCAGGCATTTGAATTATCTGATGCTTCGGCTGAACGTAGTGCAAATGGTTGTACCGTGCGTTTGAATAAAGAACCTATTATTGAGTTCTTAAATTCAAATATGGCGCTGATGGAATGGATGATTGCGGAAGGGTATCAGGACGAGCGTACTTTGCGTCGTCGTATTGATAGCATGAAAGCCTGGTTGGATGATCCACAGTTATTAGAACCTGATGCTGATGCAGAATACGCTGCAGTCATCGAAATTAACTTGAACGAAATTAAAGAGCCTCTATTGGCTTGCCCGAACGATCCTGACGACATCAAACCGTTGTCTGAGCTTCAAGGTAATAAAATCGACGAGGTGTTCATTGGTTCATGTATGACCAATATCGGTCATTACCGCGCTGCAAGTAAAGTGTTGGAAAATATGCGTAACTTACCTGTTAAGTTATGGATTGCTCCGCCTACCAAAATGGATAAATTCCAGCTGACCGAAGAGGGCGTATATAGTACGTTTGGTCGTGTTGGTGCTCGTACAGAAACACCGGGTTGTTCCCTGTGTATGGGGAATCAGGCACGTGTAGCTGATGGCGCGACTGTTGTTTCGACATCTACACG
>NZ_DIAC01000048.1:39257-39773 GCF_002414625.1 Methylophaga sp. UBA5088
GATCTACACGTAACTTCCCGAATCGTTTAGGTAACAATGCCGATGTTTATTTATCTTCTGCTGAGCTTGCAGCGGTGGTAGCAAGTATCGGACGACTGCCAACCGTGGCTGAATATCTAGAAGCGGTTGCAGGGATTAAACCAATGGCAGCGGAAATTTATCGTTATCTTAATTTCCATGAAATGGATGAATATCGACGTACTGCCAGTTAACCTATAGTGGTATCAAGCAAAAAAGGCTGTTTTCTTTATTAGAAGCAGCCTTTTTTATATCCAGGGTAGTAAATGAATACATCTGTACAAGTTATTTCAAACTTTCAATTGGCGCTGGCATTTATCCCAGTCATTGTGGTTTTACTGATGATGGTGCGCTGGTCATTAAAAGCTGGCTTTGCGGTGTATGCATTAATTCGCATGCTGATTCAGTTATTACTGGTGGGGTATGTATTAACAACGGTATTTGCTGCGGAACAATCATGGATCGTCATGCTGGTGATGTTAGTCATGGTTAGCACTG
>NZ_DIAC01000048.1:39933-46703 GCF_002414625.1 Methylophaga sp. UBA5088
GGTCATGTTAGTCATGGTTAGCACTGCCAGCTGGATTGCATTGGGAACGGTCAAAGACCAACGGCGCGCACTTTATCCCGTTGTTTTCATCAGTATTTTACTAGGTAGTGGGCTGACATTGCTGCTAATTACGCAAAGTGTGATCGGTCTTTCTCCCTGGTATGAACCACGGTATATGATTCCATTAGCCGGGATGATTTTTGCTAACGCGATGAACAGTGTGAGTTTGGCAGCAGAGCGGTTATCTACAGAATTATCACGAAATATCGATTTCATCACCGCCAGGTATGAGGCTTTTCAGGCTGCTTTTATACCAACGATTAACTCGATGTTAGCTGTTGGTTTAGTGTCTTTGCCAGGCATGATGACCGGACAAATCTTATCAGGGGTGTCTCCCATCACAGCTGCTCACTATCAAATTGTAGTGATGTGTATGATTTTTGGTGGTTCAGGTTTATCGATTGTATTTTTCTTATGGCTGTTTAAAGCACGAATGAATTAAATTTCACGCGACAGTGCTTCGGTAGCGCTAAGGAGTTTTCCGCTTTGAAATAGAAACTGCCAGCGTCGTCCACCTTTTTGTTGCCATAACACGGCAGCACGAATACCCGTAAGAAGCAGAGCTCTTACCCGATTAATATTATCAGGCTGTTGTAGAAAGCCGGGATCACCATAGACTTGAATGCGTGGTTTTAACTCACTTAAGGTGCGTTGATAAATATCAGCAAAACGAGCAATTACTTGTGGTGACAGTATGTCACCGAAGTAATCTATCTGAGAGGGCACCTGCTGAATTTCGCGATCTATTAATGCCAGCATTTCAGGTTGCTTGGCTAATTGACGTTCAAGATGAAGCAGGCTGATAACATAACGCAATAGGTTTACATCTTTCTTGTCTTTTTTCTTGGAAAGCTGGGTGTTGAGTGCCTCAATTCCTGTTCGTAATTGACTGACTGAACCATACACAGATTCAGTATCTGGCGCATTCTCAACCAGCAAACTTTCCAACATGACTTTCATATCAGCACTATTTACCTGACCGGTTTCAGCGACTTGTTGAACTAGTGATGCAGCTTGCACGACGGCTGTAATAGCAATGGTTCGATCACGTAAACGGGGACTTATACTCATGGATGGATTCCTGGTGCATCAGTCGAGACAATAATCCCACCACCCAGACAATCATCGTCCAGATAGAACACAACAGATTGGCCCGGTGTCACCGCACGTTGTTTTTCATCAAACTCAACCTGAATATGACCGTTCTCATCCTGAGTTATCGTACAAGCTTGATCGGGTTGGCGATAGCGTGTCTTTGCTGCTGCACGACATGGGAACTGTGGCGGATGGCCAGCTACCCAAGAGAGTTCGTCTGCCGTTAAGTTTTGACTCCACAACCAGGGATGATCTCCCTGAACAACGTAAAGAATCTGATTATCCATATCTTTACCGGCGACGAACCAAGGTTCGCCAGTGCTATCTTTTCGACCACCGATACCCAGTCCCTGACGTTGACCTAATGTGTAATACATAAGCCCCGCATGCTGACCAATTTTTTCACCTTCTGGTGTTCGCATCTCACCAGGCTGAGCCGGAATATAGCGGCTTAGGAACTCACGGAAATGACGCTCGCCAATAAAACATATACCCGTACTGTCTTTTTTATCATGATTAATAAAACCGGCTTCTTCAGCAATACGTCTAACTTCGGTTTTTGGTAAATCACCCAGCGGGAAGCGTGTTCGTGATAATTGTTCCTGACCAAGCGTATATAAAAAGTAGCTTTGATCTTTTTTGTGGTCTCTGCCTTTTAACAGATGAAATTGGCCATTTCGTTCTTCAACACGTGCGTAGTGGCCGGTAGCAATGATGTCGCCACCAAGCTCAATAGCATGATCGAGAAAGGTTTTAAATTTGATTTCACGATTACAAAGAATATCTGGATTGGGTGTACGACCGGCACGGTATTCGTCTAAAAAGTGCTTGAAAACGTAATCCCAGTATTCCATGGCAAAGTTTGCTTCATGAAAGGAGATGCCAACAGTTTCAGCAACAGAGCTGGCATCTTTACGATCTTCTTCGACAGTACACTCACTTTCATCAGCGAAGTCGACCCAGTTCTTCATGAACAGGCCTTCAACATGCTCAAATTGCTGTTTTAACAATAATGCGGCGACAGAAGAATCGACGCCGCCGGAAAGTCCGACGACTACTTTATTTACATTGCTCATATTTAGTTACGTAAAATATCCAAAGGATAGCGGTGACCGTCAATATAGTCTTGGAAACAATCGCTTACAAGTGTACTACGCAGATCCGCTTGTCTGCGGCGTACCTCTTCAAAAGGTAACCAGAGGGCCTGGTGGATATCATCATCCAGCGGTTGGTCAGGATCATGATCCGACACTGTTCCTGAAAAACAGTAACGAATATAGGTTTCGCCCTTACGCGGGTGAATCCAGCGATATATTCCGACCAGTGATTGCGGATGAAACGTCCAGGCAGTCTCTTCCTTTGTCTCACGAATCACTGCGTCGATAAGACTTTCGTCTGGTTCGAGATGGCCGGCTGGCTGGTTTAATGTCATTTTGCCGTTGATTTCCTCCTCGACCAGAAGGAATCGATCGTCCTGTTCGACGACGGCGGCGACTGTTGTTCGAGGCTTCCAAATCATCTCGCCATTTTATCACGTCATTGGCATTAACGGAGAGCCATTGACCTGGTTCCAGACTATTTAGTTGCCACGGGCCAATTGCCGCTCGTACTAAACGAAGTGTTGGATGTCCGATAGCTGCTGTCATACGTCTGACTTGACGATTACGTCCTTCTGTAATTTTCAGCTCCAGCCATTGTGTTGGAATAGATTTTCGTTCACGAATTGGTGGCTGTCTATCCCAGATAGTCGGTGGACTTATCAGACGTGCTTTTGCAGGTTGAGTGAGTCCGTCTTTTAGTTCGATACCTGTGATTAATTGTTCTAACGCCTTAGTGTCTGGAATATTTTCTACCTGAACCCAGTAGGTTTTTTCTAATTTAAATCTGGGATTCGCTATTAAGTGTTGTAACTGACCATCATCAGTGAGTAATACAAGTCCTTCACTGTCACGGTCCAGTCTCCCAGCAGGGTAAATATGTTGGAGATTGATATAGTCCTTTAGCGTCTTACGACCAGCTTCATCGGTAAACTGTGTCAGCACATCAAAGGGTTTGTTAAAAAGTATCAGCTTAGTCATGATTAGTGTGTGAAACCGTTTAATGATAAAATGCTCAACTTTTTTATCATAGAGTTGTTTAGTTAAAACGTTTATTGGTCAGGTGATGGTTAAGCATCACGTTTAATATCAATCAACTACGCTTTATCTGGATGATAAAAAATTAAGCTGATGATGGCTTTTAATGGCGGGCCAAGTATTGATACTATACCAGTGCAGGCTAGCAAAAGCCGATGGATATGACATCCTGATATTGTTAGCGTAACAGTTATTATCTCCATATTACTCAAAGAGTCTTTATGGCATTAATAACTGTGGATGTGAAAAACCATAATTAAATCTATCGAGTTTAATGGTGATAGCATCAATAGGTTGTAGTGATTATGCTGCAGCTGTAATCCAAAACATCTAAGTGAGGAACGTAAATGAAAGTTGCAGATAATACTGTTGTAGTCATCGACTATACCCTGACAGATAACGATGGCAGCGTCATCGATAGCTCTGAAGCAGCAGGTCCATTAGCCTACCTTCACGGTGCGGGTAATATTATCCCAGGTCTGGAAGATGCACTGAATGGTAAAGAAGCAGGTGATGCAGTGAAAGCAAGCATAGAACCTGCAAAAGCCTACGGCGAAAGACACGAAGAATTAAAACAAGATGTACCACGCGAATTATTCAGCGGTGTTGATGATGTTCAGGTTGGTATGCAGTTTCAATCAGAAACAGAGCAAGGCCCAGTGCTTGTGACTGTTGTTGATATCAAAGATGAAACCGTCACAGTAGATGGTAATCACCCGTTAGCAGGTGTGCATTTGAATTTTGATGTAACTGTCCGTGAAGTTCGTGAAGCAAGTGCTGAAGAACTTGAGCATGGTCATGTTCATGGCGAAGGCGGTCATCATCACTAATAAGGATTTGTCCTTATAGTTGATGACTTAACTGTCTATGGAGAGACGGGCGTAAGCCCGTTTTTTCGTTTGGAATAGTGAATATGCAGGATTTAGAAACACTTAATCGTCTGTTTGGTAAAGAGGCTAAAGTGTGCTTTGTTGAGGGGCAAACAGGTATGCCCATCATTGAGGTAAGCACAAAAAAAGCTTCTGCGACTATTGCTCTCTATGGAGGGCAAATATTGTCGTATAAATCAAATGGAATGGAACATGATCTTTTTTATTTGAGTGACAAAGCCATCTACCAACAAGGCAAAGCGATACGTGGTGGTGTACCCGTTTGCTGGCCATGGTTTGGTGAAGATCCCAGTAATTTAGGTCGGCAAGCTCATGGTTTTGCCCGTAATTTGCTATGGAATGTGCTTGACTGTCAGTTACACGATGATATTGCTGAAATCACATTAGGTTTGGAATCTACAGCAACCAGTAAACAGTGGTGGCCGAGTGAATTTCGTCTACGCAAGAAAATTGTCATTGGTGATCAGCTCGATATTTCCCTGACTACTGAAAATAGAGGTGAAATACCATTTAGTATCTCAAAAGCGCTACACACGTATTTTTTGGTTGGTGAGATTTCTCAAACCATGGTGGTAGGTTTAGATGGGGTCGATTATCTGGATAAAACTTTAGACTTTTCTAAACATACACAGGTGGGTGACATTACGCCCTTTGCTGAGACCGATCGTGTCTATCTAGAATCTCCTGCTCATGTTCAGATTATTGACCAATCGTTGAGCCGAAAGATTGATATTGAACAATCTGGCGCAGATAATATTGTGGTTTGGAATCCCTGGACTCGAGCATCATTATTGAATGATATGGATGCAGACGATTATGGGCATTTTATCTGTGTTGAGACCGCCAATGCGCTGGCCAATAGCGTTATTATTGCATCTGGTGCATCGCATCAGATGCAGGTTAAATACAACGTAAGTTCAACAGCATCGTCACCTTAATGGAAGAGCTGTTTAAGACAATATGGAGTAACGAAACATGGTTATGGGCCTTAGGCATCATTTCCATCCTAAGTTTTGTTGCTTCATTAGTCTTTATCCCTTACCTGATTGTGAGAATGCCAGCCGATTATTTCACAGCAGAAAAGAGACATAAAACACCATGGGCTGATAAGCATATTGTTATCAGGACAGTACTTATTACGTTGAAAAACTGCTTGGGACTTGTGTTAGTGGTAATGGGACTAGCCATGCTAGTTTTACCAGGGCAGGGGTTGTTAACTTTATTTATCGGTCTGATCTGTCTGAATTTTCCAGGAAAATATCGTCTCGAAAAATGGTTAATTCAACAAAAAAGTGTCCAACGCTCAATTGACTGGTTACGGCAGCGTGCAGGCAGTGAACCGTTGAAGTATGACTAAATCAGGTCCATTGTTTCCGCAGTGATTCACGATGAATTTTTAACCATTGAATAGCGATGATAGGTATCGCAGACTGAATACGGCCAGTTTCAACCAGCTTATAAGCCTCCTCGAATTTCACAACGTTAACCGCAATATCCTCATCCTCTTCGGCAAGACCATGAACGCCACCCACCTCAGAGGTGTCTACTTTTCCACAGAATAAGGTCAGACATTCAGATGTACCACCGGGAGAGGTATAGAAAGCATTAATTTTCATCAGCTCCATCACTTCACAGCCAGCTTCTTCCTGAGCTTCTCGGATAGCGACGTCTTCTGGTGTTTCATTCTCTTCAACTGCACCAGCGACAATCTCAAGTAACCAGGCTTCTTCCTGCTGTTTTGTCAGAATGGCTCCGGCGCGGAACTGTTCAATAATCACCACTTCATCACGATAAGGATCATAAAGCAGCACTGCAACACAGTCGCCACGATGGAAAACTTCTCGATCAACAACCTGGCTCCAACCACCATGATAAAGCGTATGCTGGAGTGTGTATTTCTTTACGCTAAAAAAGCCTTTGTATACGGTTTTCTGATTGAGTACTTTAAACGACTTTTTAGTCATGTGAGTCTATTGTGGATGTGTTGTTGTAATGGATAAATGCCTGCTCATAGTCCATGCCCTTGAGTCGGCGAAGGACAGCAGTAAAAGTTGTCCCATCTTCTATGTGTTCAAGTTTTACAGGTAAATATGCAAGGGAAGGGGCACACCAGAGTGTGGTTTCACGTTTATTGTCCTTGTCACGATGGCGCGTGAGCTTTACGGCATCAATTTCACCCATGGGGGTTTTGATGCGTTCCTCACCCAATATGCGTATTTGATAGGTTTTTAGTTTGCCACCATCAGCAATACGATAAGTAATTTGATCACCTTTATGTTTGATTAAATCGCGCATCAAGCTGATTTGGTAGACCAGTTTATCAAGCGTATTGGGTTCGATATCCAATTGCCACGGATGTTTTCTATCATCAATCTGGGCTGTCATATCCAGCCAGTTAAATTTCATTTCCAGCCGTTTTTCTTTTTTACCACCTGTTCGAAGGTAGCGATAAAACTGTGGTTGTACCACGTTGTTTTTTAATCTCCACAAACTGGTTTCTTCAATAATGTCCGGTTTGAAGAAGGAAAATACGCCTTTGGCCTGGGAGATAGAAGTAAAGTGTCTGAGACCCGTCTGATCGGTTTCAAGG
>NZ_DIAC01000048.1:46838-48484 GCF_002414625.1 Methylophaga sp. UBA5088
TCTGATCGGTTTCAAGGGTACGCTTTAATTCACCTGCTTGAATCCCATTTAATTTAACGGCGTAATTAGCTGAAAAGTCAGGAATATCTGCTGCCAAAGACACTTCTGAGGCAATGAGCAGCAAAAAAACACTGAACAATTTACGCATGATTAATCCTGTTTAGACTTCACCAGTTTTTGTATGGCAGCAGGATAGAGCTGATGTTCCTGCTCGAGCACTCTTGCGGCAAGACTTTCAGCAGAATCATCAGCCAGGATATTCACTTTTGCCTGCATAATCACGGGCCCATCGTCCAGTTCAGCTGTAACGAAATGAACACTGGCGCCATGTTCTTTTTCGCCAGCATCAATAGCACGCTGATGTGTATTGAGTCCTTTGAACTTAGGTAGCAGGGAGGGGTGAATATTAATCAATTTATTGCGATAGTGTTTAACAAATCCTGAGGTGAGAATACGCATAAACCCAGCTAAAATGACAAAGTCAGGTTTATAGTCATCAATCCGCTCAGCTAAAGCTTTATCAAAACTGTCTCTGTCAGAAAATGTTTTATGATCGACCACTGCCGTGGTGATAGACTGGGCTTTAGCATAGTCAAGCCCCGCAGCATCAGGACGGTTGCTGATGACGGCACTGACGGTCGCATCGATCTGTTGAGCATCAATGGCTTCAATTATCGAGCGCATATTGCTACCGCGGCCTGAGATTAAAATCACCAGCCGCGTTTTGTTTTCGTTGCTCATCATCGTTATTGGATATCGACTATTTCGTCAGCCGCATTGGCTGTTTCAATTTGACCGATTAAATTTGCTTGTTCGCCAGCACTATTCAGTACGGCTAAAGCTTCAGATACATCATTCTCTGCAACCACGATTACCATACCTATCCCGTTGTTAAATGTGCGATACATTTCTTTATCAGTGACATTGCCATTGTCTTGAAGCCAATCAAATACAGCAGGACGTTGCCAGCTGCCAGAGTCAATGACGGCTTTCACACCTTCAGGGAGAACACGTGGAATATTCTCCAGCAGGCCGCCACCAGTGATGTGTGATAAAGCATGAATACTGACATTCTCGTTAAGCTGTAAAAGTGATTTAACGTAGATTTTGGTAGGGGCCAATAACTTCTCCCCCAAAGTAGCACCATCAAATTCAGTTTTTAATGATTGACCGCTACGTTCAAGAATTTTACGGATGAGTGAGTAACCATTTGAATGAGGGCCTGATGCAGCAAGACCTATTAACTTATCACCAGCGGCCACTTTTGAGCCATCTATGACCGCTTCTTTTTCCACTACACCTACACAGAAACCCGCAAGATCATAATCACCTTCTTCATACATGCTTGGCATTTCGGCGGTTTCACCACCTACTAAGGCTGCACCCGCTTGCAGACAGCCTTCTGCTATGCCTGATACGACAGATTCAGCTATGTCTACGTCCAGTTTGCCGGTGGCATAATAATCGAGGAAGAATAAAGGCTCGGCACCTAATACAGCGATATCGTTGACACACATAGCGACTAAGTCGATACCGATGGTGTTGTGGATACCAGACTCAATCGCCAAGCGTAATTTAGTGCCGACACCATCCGTACCGGAAACTAAAACAGGCTGTTTGTATTTATCGACGGGTAGTTCAAAAAG
>NZ_DIAC01000048.1:48665-51239 GCF_002414625.1 Methylophaga sp. UBA5088
GCCATGACGCCAGGTCGACGGGTTTTTGCTGCGTGGGGTTTAATGCGATCGACTAAGGCGTTACCAGCTTCGATATCAACGCCAGCATCACGATAACTAAGAGAGGTGCGAGAAGAGTCCACACTGTCGGTCATAATGTATTCCTGAAAATGTTGTGCATCACATGCTTAAAACAGCGTGTTAGAATACCACAATGCACCGATTATTTTATGCCCTTATTTTGTTGTTTTTCAGTTTCAGTAGCCATGCTGCTGAGGTGGATGATCTTTATCAGGCAACCGCTCCTGTCTCCACGCAACAACAAAAGGAACGCGACGAACTCGCACCGGAATTACTCAAGCAAGTCCTCATCAAAGTCGTCGGAAATCAATCCAAAGTTAGCGAAGCTAATATTGCTCCCGTATTGGCCAATGCACAGCAACTCGTAGAACGCTATGAATACATACGCAACAATATTGAAGCAGCGGATTTAACTCAGCCGGATCAGCTTTCATTGCGATTGAGTTTTGATAAAAATGCCGTTAATGATGTTATTCAAAAGCTCGGTTTGCAACGCTGGGGGAAAGTCAGACCTGACGTACTGGTATGGTTGGCCACCGATATTGAGGGTGAGCAAACCTTACAGGGTTTAGAAAATATTCCACAGTTTATCTTCAAATCTTTACAACAGGCAGCACAAGCGCGTGGATTGCCCATTCTTATGCCATTGATGGATTTGCAGGATCAATCTGCTCTGAGCGTTGAGGACATCTCGTCTATGAATGACGAGGCAATTCGAGCCGCCTCTGAACGTTACAGAGCGGATGAAATTCTGATTATCAATATGTCGGTCAGTAACGATACTGCAAAAATCACCTGGCAATCGGGTACTGATGAGTCGTCTCAACGCTGGAGCTCTGAAGGTTTAGTGGATGCTTCAATTAGTAAAGGCTTGGGTGTGTTGGTGGATACACTGGCGACAGAATATGCCCAACATAGTTTGCCTACTGATACAGGTAACACCTTCTCCATGCAGATTGATGAGGTAAATAATTACGGTGACTTTTCAAAAGTGATGGCCTACCTGAATCAAATCGATAGCATAGAAAATATTCGTGTTAACAATCTTGGCGACAATATTCTCGACTTAGATATCCGTTACAGTGGTGATCTAGACGTATTGAACCGCATCTTGTCTGTTGGAGGATTGTTAACTGAGTTGACGTCAGCAGAGCAGGCCATGACAGATAAAAAATATTATCGGTTAACCCCTTGAGCTTACGTGACATTCCTAATCTGATATCAATATTACGAATTTTACTGGTGATTCCAGTGGTATGGGCACTGGTAGATGAACGTTTTGCGCTGGCACTGATTTTATCTGCTGTTGCGGGTATTTCAGATGGTATTGATGGGTTTCTGGCAAAACATTTTCACTGGCAGTCTCGATTAGGTTCTATTTTAGACCCAATAGCGGACAAACTCCTTTTAGTGGCAAGCTTTGCCACATTAGCCTGGATGGATCTGCTGCCATTGTGGCTGTTATGGTTGGTGTTGGCTCGTGACGTGATTATCGTTTCTGGTGGCTTGGCATATCACTACTTCATCGGTGAGTTTGAATTGCTGCCCGTGTGGAGCAGTAAGATCAATACCGCTTTGCAAATCATATTGGTGTTATTGGTCATTATTTCGCAACAGTGGTTTGCTGAACTAACACTTCTTATCAGCATTGGCGTGTGGGCCGTGGTAGTGAGTGTGATTTTTAGCGGTCTTGAATATATTCTTACCTGGGGAAATAAGGCATGGAAGCAGAAAGCAAACCATTAATGAGTGATGCCAACAAATTTTTGTTAGTGGTGTTGTTCGTTATCGCAGGCTGGTTACTCTTTGAACTTTCTCCTGTGTTGATGCCCTTTTTTATTGCGACACTTTTTGCCTATCTGGGGGATCCCCTGGTAGATAAATTAGAAAGTTGGAAATTATCCAGAACCATGTCTGTCAGCCTGGTGTTTGCTGCTATTTTTATTGTCGTGGCCTTAATGCTATTGGTGATGCTGCCTCTATTAAGTGCTCAGATAGCAAAATTGTTTACTAACCTGCCTGATTATTTAACTCAGACGCAAAGACTCATCGAACCATGGTTGAACTCTGTGGGCTTACCTACCGATGTATTCAATTTCCAAACGGTGAAGCAGGCGCTCAGTCAATATTGGTCTGAAGTTGGGCAGGTCGCGGGAGGTATTTTTAGCTACATGACTCGCTCCGGTATGGTGTTGGTTCAGTGGCTGGGTAATTTAGTACTAATTCCTGTGCTCACTTTTTATCTCTTACGTGACTGGGACATTTTAGTAGCTAGGTTCAGAGAGTTACTACCACGACGTTATGCTGAGACCTTTATTGAGATGTCAGTACAATGTGATGATATGTTAGCTGGCTTTATGCGCGGCCAACTTATGGTGATGTTTTCACTTGCGGTGATATACACGCTGGGTCTTACTCTCATCGGTTTGGAGTTAGCTTTATTGCTTGGTGTGATTGCCGGTCTGGTGAGCTTCGTGCCATATCTAGGGCTGATTGTCGGAATTTTATTGGCGG
>NZ_DIAC01000048.1:51382-52269 GCF_002414625.1 Methylophaga sp. UBA5088
CATTTTTTCAATTTGGTGAATGGTTACCAGTATTGCAAATGGCTATTGTGTTTGCTGTTGCACAGGCGATAGAGGGCATGGTGCTGACCCCACGATTTGTTGGTGAACGTATCGGTTTGCATCCTGTGGCTGTGATCTTTGCTGTGTTGGCCGGTGGTCAGTTGTTTGGTTTTACCGGTGTCTTACTCGCTTTACCCGCAGCAGCTGTGGCGATGGTGTTATTACGCTATGCACATCAACGCTATATTGATAGCCATTTATATTCCTAAGTCTTAGTCGAGTTTATGTCATTAGCTGAAACACAATTAACGCTACGCTTGTCTCCACAGGAGATTTACAGGCTAGATAACTTCTTGTTTGCCAAACAAGAAACCAAACATGCCTTGCAGACGTTTTGTCAGCTAGAAGAGCTGGATTTCTTATACCTGGCCGGTGAAAGTGGTACGGGAAAAACGCATCTTTTGATTGCTTGTGCTGAGTCCGTTCAGCAAATGGGAAAAAGGGTGATATATCTGTCCCTATCTGAGCTGGTAAAGACGGCAGAGCCTGCTGCCTTGCAGGCTATTGAGCAGGCTGATCTACTCTGCTTGGATGATGTTGATGCTATCGCTGGTTTGCCTGAGTGGGAAGAGGCGGTTTTCCATTGTTTTAATCGATTACATGATGCGAAAGGGCATTTGTTAGTGTCTGCACAACAGACGCCAGCGAATAGTTCAATTCACTTACCGGATTTGCGTTCGAGATTAGCGACAGGGCTTGTGTATCAACTGGTAATGATGACAGATGAACAAAAACAGCAGGCGCTTATTTTACAGGCACAATCTCGTGGGTTAATGCTGACAACGGATGTTGCCCAATATTTACTGCGTCATTATGGGCGTGATATG
>NZ_DIAC01000048.1:52358-53837 GCF_002414625.1 Methylophaga sp. UBA5088
CTTATGGCGGTTTTACAAGAGTTAGATAAAGCATCATTACAAGCAAAACGGAAGCTGACTATTCCATTTATTCGACAAGTTTTGGCGAATGGCTAGGCAAACACTGACGTTAATTCTTACTGAATTCTCGGCCATTGTCGCCAATCCATTAAATCAATCTCTTTTACCCCAGTCGTTAAGAAAACTGATAAAAAGAGGCCAATTTATCGCGTCTGAAGATAAATTGATGCAGCGCTTAATAGCATTGTTTTCAAAAGAAACAATGCGTTGTGATGACTTTCCAATGGCTAGCTTAAGAGGCGGAACAGCGTTCAGTCTCTGTGTAGATCCATGTTATTTGCAGGCCGATAGAGATCAGCTGTTATTATTTCATCGAGGCTTAACGCTTAAGCCAACTGAAGCTGAGCAACTTATTGATACTATTGCATATCTCTTTGATGATTTAGGTGGGTCTCTGACTATGCATTCCCCCAATCAATGGTTACTGACGATGCCTATCAATCCAGATGTTGAATTTATGGGGCTTGATAGGGTGGACCATCATGCGGTGGTTGAGTTTTTACCTCGTGGTGCTGATGCGGGTTTATGGATCCGTTTATGGAATGAGATTCAGATGGCGCTATTTGATTGTCCGGTGAATCAAACTAGAGAAGCTGAAGGCAAAGTGCCGGTCAATAGTGTCTGGTTCTGGGGGAAGGGTGCCATGCCTACTGAGTGGCAGGCTTGGTCACATGTGTCTGGTCAGGATGAAATACTGGCGTCTTTAAGTGACCATAGTGGTTCGACATGGCGAGATGATATTCATGATTTTTCTAATATTCAGGCAAATCAGGCGCTTCATCTCGTGAACTTTGATTCAGATAAAGATTGGGCTTCGCAATTGGAAGCACTTGATAAAAATTGGTTTACACCTATCTATAAAGCATTGAAACGTTTTCAACTCGATAGCATCAATATCATTATTCCGGGCTGGGGACATTACCAGTTAACCGCTGCATCTGTCTGGAAAATCTGGTTATGAGTGTATTGCCTGACATTGTTAAGCGGTCTCATGATGGCTGGGAAAAGCTCCCTGAGACATGGCCAGACAGTTTGCGAAAAATCATGGCCGCACGCGGGATTACTGATGTGAAGCAGTTATATTTTGAACTGGCTGACTTACCTAGGCCAGAACAACTGCTTGGTATGCAGGCGGCGGTTGAATTATTAGCAACGGCGTTAAAAGAACAATGGAAAGTCACGATTGTGGCTGACTTTGATAGTGACGGTGCCACTAGCTGTGCTTTGGCGATACGTGGTTTACAGTCAATGGGGTTGAAACAGATTCATTATATCGTCCCTAATCGCTTTATCCATGGTTACGGGCTGACGCCGGCTTTACTTGATGATATTCCAGCGCTGGAACAGCCTGACTTACTTGTCACTGTCGATAATGGCATCGCATCCATATCAGGGGTAAAAGCGGCGCATCAACGTGGC
>NZ_DIAC01000048.1:53954-61425 GCF_002414625.1 Methylophaga sp. UBA5088
GTGGCATGAAAGTGTTGGTGACTGATCATCATCTTGCCGGTGAGACATTACCGGAAGCCGATGCCATTGTGAATCCTAATCAAGCAGATGATCCATTCCCTTATAAAAACCTGGCTGGTGTGGGTGTCTGTTTCTATGTGTTACTAGGACTAAGGCAGCATTTACGAACAATAGGCTGGTTTGAACAGGCGTCTGTGCCTGAACCCAAAGTGGGGGATTGGCTCGATCTTGTCGCCTTGGGGACAGTTGCGGATGTGGTCCCACTGGATAAATTAAATCGCACCTTGGTCAATCATGGATTGCAGCGGATTCGGCGGGGGAGAGGCTGTACAGGAATACAAGCATTGATTCAAATCGCCGGCCGTGAAAGAGAAAAACTGGTCTCTTCAGATTTAGGATTTAGTATAGCGCCCAGATTGAACGCGGCTGGACGTATGGAAGATATGGGCCTCGGCATTAATTTATTGCTGACAGAGGATGTTCAGCAGGCACTGAATATCGCCACACAGCTGGACAGTATTAATCTGGAAAGGCGCGCTGTTGAGCAAACAATGCAAGTAGATGCATTGAAGATGCTGGAACAGATTGATATTGAAGAAAATACCTTAAGGACCGGCTATTGCTTATTTGATGAAGACTGGCATCAAGGCGTGATTGGTCTCTTAGCCTCTCGCATTAAAGAAAAAACCTATCGTCCGGTGATTGCTTTCGCGCCTGGGAATGACGATGAAGTCAAAGGATCGGCTCGTTCTATTCCTGGCATACATATTCGAGATGTCCTAGCTCGTGTAGCAGCAAAATATCCTGAACTGTTAGAGCGCTTTGGTGGGCATGCCATGGCAGCAGGTTTAACAATAAAGAAAGGGGATTTAGCCCAGTTTAATCAGGCTTTTGAATCTGCACTCAATGAAATGGTGTCATCCGAGACATATTTGCAGCAGTTACCTTCAGATGGTGAACTAAGTGAAGCAGACTGCCAATTATCTTTTGCTGAGCTATTAACAGAAGCCGCACCATGGGGACAGGGATTCGAAGAGCCCAGGTTTCATGGCGTGTTTAAAGTAAGTCATTTTCGTCTGGTAGGGCAGCAGCAGAACCATCTAAGATTGCAACTTGAGATGAATGGGAACAGTCAAATCAATGCCATGGCATTTGGTCAGGATAAACCGAGCTGGTTAGCTGAAAACAGTTTAGTATTAGTCCGTTATAAAATAGCTGTGAACGAATTTCGTGGCCAAAAATCCTTGCAGTTCCTGGTTGATGAATTAATGCCAGCGAATACAGATACACATAACTGACCATCAGTCATATTAGGTAGATAAGCCATGTCCACTCATCAAATTGCTGTGTTTAGTGCCAAGTCATACGATGAACGCTTTTTATTAAAAGCGACTGTGCCTACGATTGAGTTTATCTGTCATGAAGTCACACTCAATCCATCAACCGCGGTGATGGCACAAGGTTATGAGATTGTCAGTGCCTTTGTGAATGATGATTTAAGCCGGGAAACCCTTCATATCTTAGCGTCAGGTGGCACACGACTGATTGCTTTGCGCTGTGCTGGTTATAATCAGGTCGATCTCAGAGCTGCTAAAGAATTAGGGTTGAGTGTGGTCAACGTTCCGGCCTACTCACCCTATGCAGTTGCTGAACATACTATTGCACTGATGCTGTCATTGAGCCGGAAAATTCCTCGTGCCTATAACCGTGTGCGTGATGGTAATTTCTCTCTGGATGGTTTGCTCGGCTTTGATTTTTACCAGAAAAAAGTTGGGATCGTTGGCGGTGGCAAAATCGGTTTATTAGTCGCAGAGAGGATGCGGGCATTTGGTTGTGAGGTGATGGTTTATGAACCTATTAATTCGCAACACTGTATTAAACAAGGCATTCAAACGTCGGATTTAACGACACTTGTGAAACAATCAGATATTATCAGCCTGCATTGTCCGTTAACCAGTGACACTCGTTACATGATTAATCATGACAGCATTGCCAATATGAAAGCGGGTGTTATGTTAATTAACACCAGTCGCGGTGCGTTAATGGATACACGGGCTGTGTTAGATGGGCTGAAATCTCAACAAATTGGCTATCTTGGTATTGATGTGTATGAACAAGAAGGTAGCTTGTTTTTTGAAGACCATTCACTCGATATTATTCAAGATGATTTGTTTCAACGCTTGTTAACCTTTCCAAACGTGTTAGTGACGGGTCATCAAGGTTATTTCACGCAGGAAGCCGTTCAACATATTGCCGAAACGACAGTGACGAATGTGTTGGCTTATCTCAACGGTGAACGTTTACAAAATAGAGTAGGCGTGTGACGGCAGTAACAACACTATTCGAGCGCATCGAAACGACGATGCCTGATTTTAAGGCGCGTCCACAACAGGTACAAATGAGCGAGTTTATTGCTCAGGCCATGTTAAAACCACCACAAAAGCGAATTGCTGTCGTCGAGGCACCGACTGGCGTGGGTAAAACTCTTGCTTATCTGACGGGCACGATTCAAACCGCATTGCTACAAAAGAAAACGCTGGTGATTAGTACGGCGACAGTTAACTTACAACAACAGCTTATTCAAAAGGATTTACCGCGCTTCTCTGCCGCGCTGGAAGAACCTATACGCTTTGTTCAGGTAAAAGGGCGTCGTCGTTACGTCTGTCCGAGTAAATTAAGTCAAACCGCTACGACTCCTGAACAACAATCCCTCAATATCGATGTAGATGAAAAGTATCAGCAGGTGCTTCATCTCGCCCAGGCGAAACAGTTGATGAGCGAGTGGGAGCAGGAAAGCTGGGATGGCGATCGAGATAGCCGTCGCGATAAAATTGATGCAGAACTGTGGCAGCAGATATCGACAGACTCAGAAGGCTGTGCCGGAAAAAGCTGTTCCTTTTATATGCGGTGTCCCTACTATAAATTACGTCGTGAAATGACGGCTGCTCAGGTTATCGTGGCAAACCATGATTTAATTTTAAGCGATGCCGATCTGGGGGGCGGACTGGTATTGCCAAATCCGGAAGAAATCCTGTTTGTATTTGATGAAGCCCATAACTTGCCACGAAAAGCGTTGGATCATGCCGCCAAAGCATTAAATTTTATTCAGCTTTATCAAACTACTGAAACAGCAGACAGTGTGCTGAAAAAAATTCCATCCGCTTTAGCTTATCGACAACATGATTTTGGTTATATGCTGTCAGAATTACGACGGGACTTACCGGCAGTCATCAGCCATCTGCAACAGATTGAGACGATTTTGCACAGTGATGGCGTCGTGCAGGATTTATTAGAAAAGCATATCAGTGAGCCGCGTATTTTCTGGAATAGTCCCTTGGTGAATGCCTTATTAATCCCGTGTCAGGGGGTATTGCAGCGAGCCAATTCCATATACAAACATTACTCGGTATTAGCAAAATGGATCAAAGAGGGACTGGAAAAAACACAATTATCCAATAAAGTGGGTGAGGCCTTATTGCCACAAGTGGGCACCGTCCAGAATATATTCGGTTACCTGATTGATTTTATGGCTTTATTTCTCGAGCCAGATCAGGAGGACCGCCCGCCTAATGTGCGTTGGCTTTCGGTGGAATCGTTTTCTAAGCAGCAAACCTTGGTCATCCATGCTGGCCCGATGACCGCTGCCTACTTTCTTGATCGAAGTTTATGGTCACGTTCCTATGGTGTGGTGCTGACCTCGGCGACTTTACGGGGTATGGGCTTGTTCCACCGTTTTAGACTTGACTGCGGTTTGCATCGCTTTGATGAACAGCATTTTCTCGCCGTGCCATCGCCGTTCAACTATCAAAAACAAGCGATCCTGCATATTCCTGATATGCGCTTTCAGCCAAATGAACAACAGCAGCAATGGCAACAGGAAGTCGTTACAAAACTGACCGATATTATTGATACAAAAGAGGCAACTCTGGTGCTGTTTACCTCAAAACTGGTCATGGAGGCGGTATACAGACAATGTCCAGCAGCAATTACAGCCATAACTATGGTGCAGGGCGATAGTTTGTCACCTAAAAATATGGTGCATCGGCATATTCGTCAGATCGAATCAGGGAAAGGCAGTATTATTTTTGGTTTGGATCGGTTTGCAGAAGGTGTGGATCTCCCCGGTCATTTATGCACGCATGTGATTATTACTAAACTGCCATTTCCTGTATTTACCAGACCTATAGAACAGGCGAAACAAGAGTGGATAATCCGTAAAGGGGGGCAGCCTTTCACTGCGCTGTCATTGCCAGCCGTGAGCGTAAAACTCATTCAGGCATGTGGCAGGTTACTGAGAAAGGAAACCGATTCGGGAAGAATTACTATTCTTGATAAACGTTTATTAACAAAAGGTTATGGTAAAAAACTGCTGGCACATCTACCCGATTATCAACTTGAACAGTCTTAATTGCTAATCCTGCAGGTCATATCTTCCCGTCGAGCAGGAAGCGCTTCCTAAATCAAAAGGATTTTCTGTCATGGCGAATGGGAGGTTCTGCTGCATCTATTTCATCCTCATTATTCTATTCTATTTCCTAAGCTAGATAGTCCTAGAACAACTGAATTTTATTTAACCTGAGGAAGGAATCTGAAATGAAAAAAACAACTCTTGCTGCTTTAACTGCATTGAGCCTTGTCGTAGCGCCTGCATTTGCTGATATTGAAAGCAGAACATTTTCTGAGCAATTACAGTTACAAAAAACACAGTTACGCCCACATGCTTTCAACTTTTTCTCTGACCGTTACATGCAAATACAAGCAAAAAAACAGCCTGTTGTTTTAAGTTTCAAAGAGCAGTTGGATAGCCAAAAATCACTGCTGCGCAAGCAACAGTTCAACCCTGTCAGTGATGCTTATTTACAGACGCACGCTCGTCAATCATAAGCACGTTTCAGATTGAAATAAAAAACCCGGCGAAAGCCGGGTTTTTTTATGCCTTATTCAGTACGGCTGGTGACTTCTAATAAGTGATAACCAAACTGTGTTTTTACAGGGCCTTGTACAGTTTTGACTGGAGCAGAAAAAACCACTTTATCAAACTCAGGCACCATCATTCCGGGACCAAATTCCCCTAAGTCTCCACCTGAACGACCAGAAGGGCATGAAGAGTGTTCTTTAGCAATATCAGCAAAATCGGCACCTTGTTCGATTTCACGTTTAAGTTCTAAACAGATTTCTTCACTATCAACCAGGATATGTCTTGCTGTTGCTTTTGCCATGTTATCTCTCTAATTTGTGATAAAGGCCGCATTATATCAGTTTAGGCAAATTTACGGAGGCGACTCAGTAAGGCTTGAGCTGTGACTTCTGATGATTGTGGGTTTTGTCCAGTGATTAATAAACCATCCTCACAGCAGAACGGAGCCCAGTCATCAGCTTTATGATAGTAGCCACCAGCGTCTTTTAATTCATCCTCAAGTAAAAATGGAACAACATCGGAAAGGCCCACAGCATCTTCTTCTGAATTTGAAAACCCAGTGACTGACAGGTTTTTAACCAATGGTTCTTCGGTGAGTGTTTTTACATTGAGTAACACGGCTGGTGCATGGCAGACTGCGGCCACTGGTTTATCTTGAAAGATGAATTGCTGAATGAGTTCAATCGATTTCTCAGAGACAGTCAGATCCCATAAAGGACCATGGCCTCCTGGATAAAACACCGCATCATAATCGTCTGCCTGAACACTCTCTAAGACCAGAGTATTGGCAAGTGCTGCTTGAGCTTCTTTGTCTTGCTTGAAGCGTGTTGTTGATTCTGTTTGTGCGTCTGGATCGTCACTTTTGGGATCCAGTGGGGGCTGGCCACCCTTTGGGCTGGCAAGCGTGATGTCAACGCCAGCATCTTTGAATACATAATACGGAGAGGCAAACTCCTCTAACCAGAAACCGGTTTTTTTACCTGTATCACCTAAGGTATCGTGAGATGTCAAAATCATTAAAATTCGCATGTGTCTCCCTTTTTGTATGTTGTCTTATGGGGCTGTATTGACCACTAACATTTGTGTGGCGCCTTTTTGAAACTGGTAGTCGACTGTCTGTTGTTTTACCTCGTGCCCTTGTCGACTTAATTCTTTTACTATTAAGCCTAGATGAGGTGAGGGTGTATTGTCCAACCCAACAAGAGGGTAGACTCTGACTTGGCTCGCAACTCGACAAAGTTCATGCATCGAATCGAGATGAAATTGAGCATCGAAATGTTCACTATATAAAAACAAAAAATGTGAGCATAGCGCCAAGTCGAACTGCTTATTTGCAAAAGGTAATTCTGGTAGTTGAGCAGAAATGTAAAAGGGAGATGATGCTGGCATGGCATAGTCATCTAAAAACAGTTGCATCGATCGCATTCTCTGCTGATACAAGGCCTCGGGATTAGCGAAAGCTGTCCAGAAAAAATCATCTTGATGTGCTTTTACCTGACCGATAACTTCCTCTGCCACCACATTAATACGTGTTTTAATCTCCTCAGCAGTAAACTGATAGAGGGGATCCACAGACGTGACCTTTGCCCCTTGTTTTCTTGCTTCAGTATTAAAACTGGCTGGTCCATCAGCACACGCCAATATAGACGATTGCAACTCACTTTCGCGAAGTAGAAACATGTCTTGATATTCCTGCAGACTTCGTCCCCAGGGCACGGTCGTATTCAGTTGCATATAAGATTGTAAGTATAGGTAGTGATTCTCAAGTAGCGTAATGACCACTATGAAAAATTATTTAATAATAAATGGTTATTCAGTAATGACTAAGGTGATATCTTCAAAATCGATTTCATCACCTGGGATAATTTTTCTGCGCTTGCGTGTTTCTAATTCACCATTCACAGAAACGAGGCCTTGTTCTATGAATAGCTTGGCCTCAGCACCACTGGCTGCAATACCTTCAAACTTAAGCACTTTATATAACTCTACGGGTGAGCTGGTCAGCTCTACTTCGATTGTCTGGGACATAGGTCGCTTCTCTCAAAAAATACCCATCATAAAGGGTATCTATGACAGGGTGATAACGATTTGTGAAGTCAACACCACTAATTTATCTCGTACTGTGAATTAAGTCGCGCACTATTAACTCAGATACTTATATATTGGCTGAGTTAACACGGAGTGTTTGTGAATGAAATTACTGGTAAATCTAATACAAATTTTGGTGATTGGGGTGATCATTTATCCCATCTTTTATATATGGGAGACGGAGCATATTGATAATTTCTGCCGTGAAATCAAACCAGGCATGACGGATGTAAGACTGATGGAAGTTGCTGATGAATATCATCTCAAGTTGAGCGGTTTGGAAGAAGGATATGTAGAAAAAGGGCATTGGTTGGCCGAAGTTAGAGCCAAGTCGACCATTTCTGATTACCGTTGTGCGATCAGCGGTATAGCCAATAAAGTCGCTAATGCCAGAATCATCGATGAAGAATAGACACCTTATCAAAGAGTCCTTCTCCTTGTTGAAGGAGAAGACAGAAGAGGTCG
>NZ_DIAC01000136.1:0-1440 GCF_002414625.1 Methylophaga sp. UBA5088
ATGTAGATGTAGATGTAGATGTAGATGTAGTTCTACGCTATCTTTGCCGGTACTTTGATGGATCATCTTAGAGCAAATGCGCGATATTGATGTGGGTAGATATCTGGTGGCGTGATCGCATGAGCTGGAATTAAGCCTTCTCAAGTACAAAATGATATTTATCATCGATTTCAGATGTGTCTATCAACTGATTACCCGTCATTTTACAAAATGCTGGAATATCTTTATTGGCGCCTTTATCGGTAGCAATTAATAACAGTTTCTGGCCGGATGTCATGTCCGCCAATGCTTTTCGGGCTTTTAATACTGGAAGAGGGCAATTAAGGCCGGATGTATCAATTTCTTTGTGAAATTCTGACATACTAGTTGTCCAATCTATTCTTAAAAATGACGCAATGATAAACGGATTTGTATTCACTGTCTTGCTGGAACCGTGTGCCCACATGATGAGTCTATTTGGCTTATGAGAACACTATATTACATCGTAAGTTTACTTTTTTTTAGCCATCTAAGCACAAGCTGGGCGCTGGATATTGCCTTACCAGAGATGGGTGATAGCGCAGGTGAATTAATCTCTCCCCGAGAAGAACTGGAGATTGGTCAGGCTTTTTTCTGGCGCTTACAACAAAGCACGGACTTGGTCGAAGATCCTGAAGTGAATAGCTACATCCAGTCTTTAGGTTACCGCTTGGCCTCGAATAGTAACGAACCTAATTTGAACTACACCTTTTTTGTCGTGCCCGATGGTACGGTCAATGCCTTTGCCACTCCAGGTGGCTATGTGGGGGTTAACTCCGGATTGATTCTTACAGCCGCCAATGAAGATGAGCTGGCTTCTGTCATGTCGCATGAGATTGCCCACATCACCCAGCGTCACATCTTAAGAAGTTTTGAAAATTCGAAACGTATGACCATACCCCGCACAGCTGCCATGATTGCTGCCGCGCTGTTGGGGGCTGCTGATCCCAAAGCCGGTTCGGCCGCTATCATGGCAGTTCAGGCCGGAAGTATTCAGAGCCAGATTGACTATACCAGAGCGAATGAAGCGGAAGCGGACAATATAGGTATGCAGACATTGGTTCGATCTGGCTTCAATCCTGAAGCGATGCCAAGCTTTTTCGAGAAGTTACAGCAAGCCAGTCGGTTTTATGGGGGCGATGCGGTTCCTGAGTTTTTACGAACTCACCCCGTCACGACTTCGCGTATAGCCGATGCCAGAGGGCGAGCTTCTCAATTAAGTGTAAAGCCGAGGTTGTCTGATCATGAGCAGTTTTACCTGATTAAAGAAAAGCTGCGAGTGATGACGGCTCAAGATAGTGGGGAATTGATTGAGTATTATCAACATCAATTGACCAGAGATGATCTAGTCAATAAAGATCCTGTGAATTACGGTTATGTGCTGGCTTTGATCAAAAATGCACAATACACAGCGGCTCGCCT
>NZ_DIAC01000136.1:1572-3646 GCF_002414625.1 Methylophaga sp. UBA5088
CAATACACAGCGGCTCGCCAGCGTTTGATGCCATTAATAGACAAAGAACCTGATCGCTTAGCCTATCAACTCGCTTTAGCGGATATCGAATTATCTGTGGGCAGAGTAAAAGCAGCACTCGATATTTACGAAGATAATCAGCGATTGTACCCTGATGATCGTGCGCTGACTTTGAATCAGGTCCATGCTCTGTTAAGAACGGCTAGACCTGCAGAAGCGGCGAAGTTATTACAAACACAAATAGAGCTAGGTGAGGGCGGGCGCCAGATATACAGACTGATGGCGCAAGCGAAAGGGGACATGGGGCAAAAAAGTGAGTCACATGCCTGGCTTGCAGAGTACTATTATGAGTCTGGTTTACTCAAAGCGGCTGCAGACCAGCTGCATCTAGCTGCAGAGGCAGCAGGCCGAAATGAGTATCAACTATCAAAAATTGCTTCAAGGTTGAGAGAAGTTGAGAATGCCATGAGCGAAATGGAAAATTAAACGTGATGGAGAATTCAGACAAAAGCCGACGAGATTTTTTAAAGAGTGCTATCTCAGCCTCGACATTGGCATTGGTGGCGAGTTCAGGTTTATTAGCTCCCAAGCGTGTTTTAGCACATTGGCCTGCAGATGCTTTTACGGCAGACACGGTTGAGGATGCGTTATTAGCATTGCTAGGTCAGGCCCAAGATATTCCTGCAGAGAAAGTCAGCTTTAAAGTCGGCTCGCCTCCAAGTTATGCTGTGAATGGTGCTTCGGTACCTTTTGAAGTGCATTCTTCGCTGGAAGATATTGAACGCATAGCTATTTTAGTTGATAAAAATCCTAATCCACTGGCTATGAGTATTGAATTGACGGCCGATGTGAAACTGCCATTCAAGAGCATGATTAAAGTCGCTGAAGATTCAAAAATAATCGCCGTTATCAGAGCGGATGGTAAGTTATATAAAACCTCACGTGATATTTCAGTGGATATTGGAGGCTGTGCTTAATGGCCATTACTGCTAGAGATCGAATTCGTGCGAAGTTGAAAGATGGTGATACCACTGTTCGTTTATTGCTTGCTCACCCAATGCATACGGGAAGAGCTAAAGATGAAAACGGTGAACTGATTCCCGCGGAGTTTATTCAAGATATTCGCTGTTGGCGAAATGGAAATGAAGTCATGGCTTTAAAATGTGGAACCGCTACTGCACGTAACCCGTATTTTTCTTTTCAGTTAGCTGGCGGAGCCGTGGGTGACAAGATCATGATTCGTTGGGTGGATAACCTTGGCGCCAAAGGCGTAACTGAAACTGAGTTACGATGAGTCTTAAATTAAAAGTTAATCTATTTTTTACCGCATTATTATTGCTTTCATTACTGGCAAGTACAGGTGTATTGATATCCAATGCACGCCAATCAGTGCAAGTTGAAGTCGAAGATACAATGAATGCTGCAGCACGATTGATCACCTTGACTTTGGCAGATAAGCCTCTCAATCGCGAACATGGTATTAACGAACAAATTCATGAAATGGTCAAAGCGTTAAGCCAAATCAGAAGTTTACATATTCTGATGTTCGACACACAGGGCTTGTTATTTGAAGGTGAGCCTGATGAAACGCTTAAAGTTGAACCACCAGAGTGGTTTGTGAAAGTACTGTTTCCTGAAATTACACCATTGTCGAAACGTTTTGGCACTGGGCATATGGTCATTTATGCAGCGCCAATGCAGGAAATCAGTGACCGTTGGATGGATATTCGAGGTATCCTGGCTCTAGGCTTAGTCGTTTTTGTGTTTGTCAGTATTTTTCTCTATTGGGGGGTAGACTGGTTTCTACGACCATTGCAGAGATTATTACAGGTACTATCGGCGTTTGAAAAAGGTGATCTGCATCTACGTTTACCTGATTTTAGCTTGGGAGAGATGAATCAGATCAGTCAGACATTCAACCGGATGGGACAAGCGCTTGAATTAAGTATGGCTGAAAATCAACGCTTAGCGATGCTGGTAAGACAGTCTGGTGATGCTATTTTGTCTTTAGATCACGCAGGTAATATCACCTTTTGTAACTCCACAGCTGAACGTTTATTCGCAAAGCAAACCC
>NZ_DIAC01000136.1:3751-7980 GCF_002414625.1 Methylophaga sp. UBA5088
AACCCCAGTACTGAAAGGTGAGGCACTTGCCAACCTGGGCTTCGAACAGTCACATCAGCAAATAGCTACCATTCTAGAAAACTGTGAAACCACTGAAAATATGGAAACAACACTGTTGAGACCGGATGGTGAGAAAGTATCACTACTGATGTCAACGGTGCCTTTGTTTGATAAAGAACAGCAGGTGATTGGTCTTATTTGTACGTTGCGTGATATTACCGAACTAAAACAAGCCGAAGCCGCCAGAACGCAACTCAGAGAAACGCGTTTACTGACACAGCATATGGATGAAGTTCAGGAAGCGGAGCGACGCCACTTGGCCAGAGAACTTCATGATGAGTTAGGGCAGTGTCTGACGGCGATTAAGACCGATGCCGTATTAATCAGAAACCGTACTGAGCAGACTGAGCCACGTGTATTTAACAGTGCTCAAGCCATTATTGATACAGCGAGTCATATTTATGATGTGGTGCATAATATGATAACGCGTTTGCGGCCAAGTCCTCTTGATGACTTAGGGTTGGTGCCGACGTTGCAGCAGGCCATCACCAGCTGGCAAGAGCGAGAACCTGGCATTCAATTTGATATTCAAGTCTCTGGGCGTCTGGATAATTTGAATGAAATGATGAATATGACGGTATTTCGCGTTGTACAGGAAGCTATAACTAATGCAGTCAGACATGCAGACGCCACTCAGATTCATGTACTGGTAAAAACACAGAAAAGCAGTGATAGCGAATTAGAGAATCTTATTATTGAGATTAGAGATGATGGCAAGGGTATGGTCGTCAAAGACTTGCATTCTGATGTCGATTTTGGATTGTTAGGTATGCGTGAACGTGCGCAGAGTCTTGGTGGTGAGTTTCAACTTATCAGTGAGCCAGGTCATGGCGTCAAGATTAGCGTGATTATTCCTCTTAGAACGGACAGATTATTATGAGTCTGGATAAAAAAACAATATTGTTGGTTGATGATCACGAATTGGTCAGAGCGGGTTTCCGCCGTCTTTTAGAAGATGGTGATAAATTTACTGTTATCGCTGAAGCAGGAAGTGGGGAACAAGCCGTTCAAGATTTTAGCAAGTATCATCCGGATGTGGTGGTCATGGATATTTCTATGCCAGGCATTGGTGGTGTGGGGGCTATTGAAAGAATTATTGCAAGAGAATCTTCTGCAAAAATACTTGTGCTTAGCGTGCATGAAGATAGCGTGTTTACTACCAGAGCCATGCAAGCAGGTGCTTTAGGATTTATACCTAAACGCAGCGCACCCGAAGAGATGTTGAGAGCTGTAGACATGGTTGCTCAAGGAAAAACCTGTATCGCCCCTGAAATTGCTCAGCAGCTTGCCATGCAGAAGTTAACCGGGTCAGAAAATCCGGTGGATGTCTTAAGCCAGCGGGAGTTTGAAGTGTTTCGACTACTGGCCGAGGGGAAAACCGTAAATGACATTGCGGACATCTTAAACTTAAGCCCTAAAACCGTAGGAACACATCATACGAATATTAAACAAAAATTGAATGTATCTAACTCGGCTGAGCTTGCCAGATTAGCGATTCGCTGTGGTTTAGTGGATGCTTGAGCACTTATTTTGCACAGAGCTGTTATTCAGAAAAATCCTGAGTGCTAACGAGTAAATCTCTCTGCGGATTTTTCATTTGTCTGCGTAAACTTATCACCATGGAACTCAACCAATAGTGGCTGAGTGAATGAAGAGGTATTTACTATGTGGACTAAACCAGAATATTCAGACATGCGTTTCGGTTTCGAAGTAACAATGTACATTTGTAACCGCTAAACACCTTTCTCATACAGAGAATACGAAAAAGCCCCGGCAACGGGGCTTTTTTTTGTCCCTTACTTTTGTAAAAGGGAATTTCTCCTATCTCCAAGACATCTCAGCAATACTAGAATGATTGTTTTTTTCACATAGTCTTGGTGCATGAATCTCAGATACAGACTCAATCTAATTGTCACAGCTGTTCTATTAATTATATTAGTGATTGGCGCCGTGAAGGCAATCCACAATGCTCGTGAGGATGTAAGAGCTGAAGTTGCCTCTACTATGGACTTTGCATTACATATGCTCGATGCCGAGTTAAGCCATTTCAGATTCAGGGATAAAGTACTTTCTGATGAGTCCCAGTCACCTTTTATGCTCAGTAAATTAGCCGGAGTTCGGCATCTGAGAATAGAGTTCTACGGGCCAATGAATCAGCTTATTGAAAGTAATGAAGATGAAAACAGCAATGAGCATCAGCCTTATCCAGACTGGTTTGGTCAGGAGATGTATTCCGCGCTTGATGATTTGAAACCTGAAAGACTGCCCGTTTACGTCAATACAAAGAAAATTGGCGAACTGGTTATCAAGCCAAAACCGGACAACGAAATCGCTGAGGCATGGGGGGAAACAAAAACCTTGTTGACCATGATTTCGCTGTTTTTTGTTTTTGTGAATATTCTGGTTTATATGGTCGTGGCCCGTGCGTTGAAGCCCATTGATCAAATTATCGCTGCTCTAACAGATATTGAAACTGGCAATCTGGACAGCCGCTTGCCTATTTTTGAATTACCAGAGATGGCCAGTATTAGTCACAAATTTAATATGATGGCATCTACTCTACAAAGCAGCATTCGTAATAATCACCGTCTAACTCAGCAAATCATCCGTTTGCAGGAAGCAGAGCGGAAAAGTCTCGCTCATGAATTGCATGATGAAATTGGTCAGCATCTGACCGCGATTCATGTCGATGCTTCAGTGATCAAGTCAACCAATGAGCTGGAAGCAGCTAAAAAGAGTGCTTCAGCTATAGATGAAGTGGTGGGGTTGATGATGGACATCCTCCGTACCATGCTTCAACGACTCAGGCCGGGCGGCTTGGATGAGCTAGGGTTTATAGCGGCTATGCAAGAACTGGTCGATAGTTGGCGTGAAAGACACCCCAATATTGAAATGGAATATCATTTTGATGGTGAGTTTTCATCGTTGGAAGAAAATGCCCAACTGACACTTTATCGTGTCATACAGGAATGTCTGACTAATATCAGTCGTCACTCCAAAGCTAATCAAGCTTGGATTGTCTTAAAAGAAGAAAAACAAATGATTCATTTGACCGTCAGCGATAACGGTAAAGGCTTTGACCCCAAACAACATACTCAACGTTTTGGTCTCGCAGGTATGAAAGAGCGATTAGACAGCGTGGGTGGCACTTTTGAAATTTCATCTAATTTAAATCAAGGCGTCACGATAGATGTGACGGTTCCTAAACAAGGAGATAATGCGTGAGCCAGTTAATTAAAGTTATGCTGACTGATGATCATGCCGTCGTCAGATCAGGTTTATGTCGTTTACTCGAACAAAATGCTGAAATCAAAGTGATTGCGGAAGCGGAAAGTGGGGAGCAAGCGTATCAAACTTATCCGGACAATAAGCCCGATGTACTCGTTATGGATATGTCGATGCCGGGTATGGGTGGGCTGGAAGCATTACGTCGAATTCTTCATCGCTGGCCAGATGCACGAGTCATTATGTTTTCGATGCATGAAAATGCGACCTATGCCATTCAGTCGTTAACAGCTGGTGCTATGGGGTACGTGGCAAAATCCGGTAATGCTGAAGATCTGGTCAAAGCCGTAAAAGAGGTAGCATCTGGAAAAAGCTTTTTAAGTGCTGATATGGCCCAAAAGGTGGCATTACAGAGTTTAACCGGAGATGATAATCCCACTCAGAGGTTAACTTCCCGAGAGTTTGAGGTCTTTCGACTATTAGCTGAAGGTAAATTAGTCGAAGAAATTGCAGGTCGTCTGAATATTGGTCAGAAAACGGTGGCTAACTATCAAACCAGCTTAAAACAGAAGCTAGATATTCATTCTCCGGTTGAATTGGTGAGATTGGCAATGAAATATGGGGTAATTACCGAGCAATGAGAATTGCTGAAATAATAGTTATTTCATGTGTTTAGGTTTTAATTCCTTGGTGCCTGTTATTTTGTTCCCGTGAAAATCGGGAATATTTGGTAATGATTCTTGGGCATAACGAGCATAAAGTGTGGGAACCATGTCGTTGTTATTCCTCTCGACATGTTCTGTAATCAAAAACTAGGGATTAAAAATGAAGCTGAAAACTTTGTCATTAGCAATGATGACATTGGCAGTGCCAGGCTTGGCTGCTGCTGATGAGTTGCTAGAAATGCAAAAAGATCCAAATAACTGGGTAATGCCAGCAGGTAA